>JAUSPC010000202.1 GCA_030655835.1 Pelolinea sp. | reverse complement strand
TGTCCTTCGGGATACGTTAAGATGTTTTGCGATATGGCTCTTGGGTATCCCTTGTTCTAATAACTCCCATGCTAATGTTATTTTTGTCATTTGTCTCATCCCCATAGTTTCTCACGGAGTGTGACATATTAAAGTTTAATACAACGAAAAGTTGTAGTTCTCGGGTTATTAATATATAATAAAGATGAATATTCAAAACGTGAATAATATGGGTGATGAAAATATTGAATTAGCTCTTCTGGGTTTTCTTTTTGAAGAACCTAAACATGGTTATGAGTTATTTAAAGAGGTTTCTGATCCTATAGGAATTGGCGAGGTCTATCGACTAAAAATCGGGAAAATGTATTCAATTCTCAAAAAACTTGAGAATCAGAAATTAATTTGTGCATCTGTTCAACAGGATGGTAATAGACCGCCTAAAAATTTATACCATCTAACCAATACGGGGCAAGCCGCATTCAAGGATTGGATGAGCTCACCCATTAAACATGGAAGAGAATTTCGGATTCTATTTCTTTTAAAATTGTTTTTTATTAATAGAAATAAAACGTATGATGCTAAAGATCTTATCTTCAAACAAAACCAGGAATGCCGTAAATGGGAGAAGAGGATCTTGTCAACTATGGATGACCCAAAGATAAATTCATCTTATCAGCGGATGGTTAAGAAGTATAGATTGTCGCAAATCGAAGGATATTCCAAATGGCTTGACTGGTGTGAAAGGACAGTAAATGAAAAAAATAATACTTAGTCTCATAATTTCTTGTATTTTAGTAAGTTGTAATAATTCATCAATAGTTGGAGTGACGAGTTTTAGTGTGCAGGACGCATTGGGAAGAACTGTTGAATTTTCCGAATTTCCAGAGAGAATAGTCATTGCAGGTAAACAAACTCCGACAATAGCTAATTTTTTCTATTTATTCTCTTCGAGAAGTGATCGATTAATTGCAATTGAAAATAGAGCTCAATCTGTGGATAAATTCTTGAGTTTAATTGATACTGAATATGAATCAAAATTGATTTTGGAAAAAGGTGCGGGAGTTGAGCAAATTTCGCCGCTCGATCCAGATCTTGTTTTCTTGAAAACCTCTATGAAGGAAGAAATTGGTATTGGTTTAGAGGAGGCAGGTATTCGTGTTGTTTATGTGTCTTTTGAAGATGAAGAAAATATTTTTAATGATATTCGAGTTTTTGGAAAAGTTTTAGATTCAGAAGATAGAGCTGAAGAATTAATATCTGAGTATCAACGGATCTACTCAGATATTAATAATAAGTTATTAGCTACTTCCAGAACAAAGAACGTACTTCTTGTCCAGGCTACAGACTCTGAAAATGGATATACTTTCAAGGTTCCTTCCATCAGTTGGCTCCAAACAAAAATGGTTGAAGATCTCAATGCCACACCTGTTTGGACATCGGCCTCATTGTCTGGAGGGTGGACGGAAGTTAATATTGAACAAATTCTTACTTGGGATCCTGATGTAGTTTTAGTGATAAATTATCAAGGGAAATCACTGGAGATAACAAACAAATTAAAAGAAAACCCTATTTGGGAGCAATTTATTGCCGAAAAAGAAATTACTCTGGAACCATTTCCATATGATTATTCAAGTTGGGATCAACCAGATACGCGCTGGATCCTTGGTTATGCATGGATTGCCGGGAAATTGTATCCTGATGAAGTTACATCAACCGATATGCTTGATCTGGCGGGTAACTTTTATAAATTCTTTTACGGAATGGACGATTCCTTTTTCCTCAACGAAATAAAACCATTATTTTCAGTGTTTTTGTAAGTAAATGAGCACCAAATTAATTAGTTGGTCATTGGTTGTCCTTGTATTTCTATTAAGTATTTCTCTCTTTATTGGGAGATATCCATTCCCGGAGAATTTGAATCTGGCATTTCAGAATGATCTATATATAAATCTTGTCTCTAGAGTAAGACTGCCAAGAATTCTGTTTAGTGTTTTAGTAGGATTCGGCCTTTCGGTTTCTGGTTTGATCATGCAAAATATTTTTAAGAATCCACTTGCCGATCCAGGTTTGCTTGGGATAAATCAAGCAGCGGGATTTGGCGCTGCGTTAGGCATATTAATTTTTTCTAATTCCTTTTTCGCGGTCCAACTACTCGCTTTTATTTTTGGAATTCTTTCCATGTTATTAGCGATCATATTGTCGAAAAATATTAAGAAGGATGAACGATTATCGTTGGTTTTGGCTGGTATTTCTGTTTCGGCTTTATTTTCAGCTGGTTTGGGAATTATTAAATATATTGCTGACCCATTAGATGAATTACCCTCAATTGTTTTCTGGCTGTTGGGCAGCATAAGTAATACTAATTGGGATCATCTTTTTGGAGTTCTACCAATAGTTATTTGTTGTTTAGTCATTCTCTACTTATATCGATGGCGAATAAACGTGTATTCATTAAACAAAGAAGTTCTTTTTTCTTTGGGGATAAAAAATGATTGGGAACTATATTTAATTCTGGGCACATCAATCTTATTAACTACTTCGCTCATTTCATACTCAGGAATTGTGGGTTGGGTTGGACTGATTATTCCAAATATATCCCGGATTCTCATGGGACAGAATACAAAAAATTCACTTCCTCTGGCAATGATTTTTGGAGGTATCTTTGTACTAATATGTGATAATCTGGCTCGTTCATTGCTGCCAGGCGAAATACCACTAGGTATTATTACTGCGTTTTTGGGCGCATTTGGTTTTATCTCTTTTTTAATTTTCAGAAGAGATTTCTTATGAAATCAATAAATACTAAATTAGACCTTCAATCAATAAGTTATTCTTATGAAATAGATGATCATTTTAGAATAAATGACTTGTCGATAGAAATTCCCGAGAATTCAATTACAACCATAATAGGAAAAAACGGATCCGGGAAGACCACATTACTCCTGTTAATGATGGGGTATCTGAAACCTTCTTCCGGAATTATTAGATTTCGTGATAACGAAAAATATTTGCCAATCGAACAAACGGCAGGAAAAATCGCCTTTTTGCCTCAAAACGAAATAGTTTCTTTTAAATTTACTGTTAATGATTTTCTGCTCTTAGGGCGAATTCCATTTATCGGAAACATTTCGCAACCGACTATTGAAGATTACTTGAAAGTTGAAGAAATTAAAAAGGAATTAGATATAGTGCAATTAGGAAAAAAGAAATTAGAGCAAATTAGTGGGGGAGAACTTCAACGAGTTCGAATTGGTAGAGCGCTAGTGCAAGAGGCAGACATGCTCATTTTTGATGAACCAATTACCCATTTGGATATTGGGGCAAAATTAAAAATATTCCACCTAATGAATAAATTAAAGGAACAAGGTAAAACTATCCTTTTTTCATCACACGATCCGTTAGAAGCCTTCCAGATAGCCGATAACTCCATTTTAATTGAAAGAAACAAAGAAATTATATTTGGCAGTACAAATGAAGTGCTTGATGACGACAATTTATCTTCCTGTTTAGGGACTTCCATTAAGTACGGTTCTTTCGAGGGTCAAAAGTTCTTAATATTGGAAAAATAAATGGATTTTACACTGGGTAGGATAAACCTTGTAACTGGAAAAAGGGAAGTGGGGAAATCCAATTTTTGCGCGGATCTTGTTCGGGAATTGAAAAAAATGGATCATTCTGTATCGGGAATAATCTCTCCAGGAACATATAAAGAGAACAAAAAAATTGGCATATTTTCCCAAAATATATCGAATGGAGAAAGAATAGAATTAGCCCACTATTCACCGGGTTGGGATCCAGAGAACCCGCAGCGTGTATGGAAAATCAACCTTAATGCAGTACATTGGGGAAATTCCATATTAAGAAAAATGCTCCTATGTGAGGTAATCGTGATCGATGAGATCGGCTTTTTGGAACTAGAAAAACATAGCGGATGGTCTCAGGCTTTTCAAGTTCTCGAAGGGGAAAATTACAAAATCGCTTTCATTGTTGTTCGTCCAGATCTGATTGATATTGCTTTAAGTAAATGGGAAAATGCTCAAGTCATTGAATTGAGAGATAAGGATGATAGGGATGCAATATTGTCATCAATCTTAAATCAAGCCGAAACAATACTAGCCAAGTGATATAAGGCAATTCCAAAAGCAGTTGTAACATTAAATGATTTATTTTCGCCATTGATCGGAATTGAAAAAACCAGATCACTCATGGATATAATTTTTGGATCAATGCCAGATATCTCATTCCCAACGACCAAAGCAAAATCTTTCCAAATAAAGTTGTCTTTATTTGCATCAAGGATGGAGGTGGCATTTTTTGAAGTTTCAACTGAAACTATTTTAGACCCAGCATTTTTTAACGCAATAATTAGATCCACGCAGTTTAATGATCTTTCCCATAGCATATATTTTTCAGCCCCAAGGCTGACTTTGCTGAAATTCTTATGGCTAGGGGTAGGCGTGATGCCGCATAAATATATTTTTGATAAACCAAAACCGATCGCTGTTCTGAAAATTGCTCCCACATTGTAAACACTGCGAACATTATCGATGACCGCAATAAAACTTTGCGGTATTTTCCAAAAATTATTTCTCCGGTTGTCCTGGGAAAGATCAATCGTATTAACTAGATTAGTGGGGGAATTGCAGATCGGGCAGGGTATTTGGGGCTGTTGAGAATTTGTGTCAGGAAAACGGAATTTGCAATCTGGATTAGAACATTCCCTTATAACAGAATGTGAAAGAGAACCTATCATGTAAAAGAACCAATTCGCTCAACCAAGAAATCTGTGATGGAGAATCCTAAAGCAAACATCACCTCATCAGCTCGACCAGTTCTATTTGATTGAGATAACAATTTTATTAATATGGATGGGCGTTCCTCATTATCGTCCTTTAAAGTGATTGAAAGGATCAATGGCTTGAGATCGTATTTTTTACCGTTTCTTTTTGTGCGAATGATCTCTTTTTGATTGAGCACTTTTGTTATTCGATTTTGAATGTCCTTAATAGGCGTTTCTTCGTTTAGTAAATATACTTCGTATTCAGAGAATTGAATTATCGAGGAAAGAGGTTTTTCTGTAGGCATTATTTCCTCAATGGTATTTATCTCTAATCCTTCTGGTAGTTTTCCTTGAAGTTTTCTTGAAATCTCCTCAATTGACAATGAACCTTTCAACCAAATATCTACTTTTTCATCTAATCCGATACAACCCAAAGGTAAAGGAACGCCTAATTGGATCCGCGGTTGCGGATGAAAGCCCTTTGAATACTCAACTTTTATAGATGCACGCCGCATGGATCTTTCCCAGATGCTTTGCAGATCGAGGGTGCTTGTATACCTTATCTGAAGCCTTTTTTGATATGAGATGCGGACCCTCATTCTTCAACTCCAACGGACTTGATCTTGCTGCAATTGATTTGGAAATTTGTTTGGATACCACAAACCAGACATTCGTGACGGCAGTCAATGGATGTCTGCATGTTCTTACTTAGATCAAATTCTTTTATAAGAAATTCTTTATCTACGCCAATATTTATATGATCCCAAGGGAAAATCTCGGTTGTTTCCCTCGATCTATGGGTATAGAAATCCGGATCTATTGAATTTGAGCTAAACGCTTTATCCCAATTTTCAAAATTAGAGCATTCCTTCCATGCATCAAATTTTGCACCATTTTCCCAGGCAGAATAAATAACCTTTGATAATTTACGGTCTCCACGTGATAACACCGATTCAAGATATGAAGAATTAAAATCAGAAAAATCAACCTGAATCCTGGAATTTTTCAGATTTTCGCGTAGATAATTAGTTTTTTCAATTATTTGTTCCTTTTTGCCTAAACCAACCCATTCGAAAGGTGTGTGAGGTTTAGGGATAAAGGTATTAATACTTAGGTGAAGTTTAAATCTACCCTTGTTAGATTTTTTCCCTATATCATTTACCTTCTTACATAAGGTGACAATTCCTTCAATATCCTGCATTGACTCGTTAGGGAATCCGATCATGAAATATAGTTTTATATTGTTCCAACCCTTTTCGCATATGTTCTGAACTGTTTCGAGTACAGAACTGTTTGGAATAGGCTTGTTGATGACTGAGCGGAGCATATCAGACCCTGCTTCCGGTGCAATAGTGAAATTTCCTTTGCGTTTACCCTCAAGTGAATCCATCAGATCACTATTGAATGATTCGATCCTTAAAGAGGGTAATGAGAAGGCTAGATTAAATTCATCGCTCAATTCCATAACTTTATCGATCAATTCTTTGATGTCTGTATAATCTGAGCTGCTTAATGAAAGTAAAGATATTTCACTAATACCGGTATTAATAACGATATTGCGCATAGACAATATAATTTCATCAATACATCTCTCTCGGATTGGCCGCATGATCATTCCAGCCTGACAAAATCTGCAACCGCGTGAACATCCGCGCATTATTTCAACGACAATGCGGTCGTGGACGACGTTTATGTTTGGAACTAATGGATATTGAGGAGGTGTGGGGAGTTTTTTGGAGAACCTTTTCGTAATTGAATGCTTATTTGGTTGTTCTTTATTAATATAACTGCGAATTGTCTTATCAGAATTGTATTCAACATCAAAATAACCTGGAATATATATCCCGTCGATCATTGCGAGATGATCAATTATTTGTTCACGTTTATATCCTTTTTCTTTATCATGCTTGATCACATTAATGATCTCATCAATAACCTCTTCTCCTTCACCAACAACAAACGCGTCAAAAAATGCATGCATTGGTTCGGGATTGAAGGTAGCATGCCCTCCAGCAATAATAATTGGATCAGATGCTAACCTTTCGCTAGCCCAAATTGGAAGATCTGCCAATTGGAGCATATTCAAAACGTTTGTATATAATGTCTCATAGGGAATGGAGAAACCGATCAGATCAAATTGATTGAGCGGTTTTTTGTTTTCTAATGTGAAAAGAGGAACTTCATTTTCACGAAGAAGCTTTTCCATATCCATCCAGGGTGCAAATACACGTTCTGCTAATGCATCATCATGTTTATTGATAATGTCATATAAAATAGAAATCCCAAGATTTGGAAAACCGATGTCATAAATATCAGGAAACACTAAAGCAACGTGACAAGACACACTATCCCACTTTTTTACGATTTGATTGAATTCTCCCCCAACATAGCGACCTGGTTTTTGAACGGTGATCAAATTCCGGTCGAGAAATTCTTTTATAGTCTGGCTTTCTCGCAATTTTTCTCCAAATTTATTAAAATAAGCCCTTAGTTATACCACCATCAACATTCAACATCACACCATTTATATATGATGCGGCTGGTGATACAAGAAAGACTGCGGCATTTGCAAATTCTTTCGGGGAGCCAAGACGTCCTAAAGGAATTGCTTCAGAAATATCGCTCATTTCTTTTTCAAGGGATGTCCCATTTTTCTGGGCTCTATTTGACAATAGTTGCTCTACTCTACCGGTATGTGTCCATCCAGGCAGAATTGAATTAAAACGGATCCCGTATTCACCAAGTTCTAAGGACAATGATTTAATAAGGGCACCTGTTGCTGCCCTTACCGTATTAGATAGGATCAAATTATCCAAAGGGTTTTTAACCGTAAATGAAGTAACTGCTAAAACAGCAGGGGTTTCAGAATGTTTCAAATACGGCAAGGCATTCTTGATCAATAACAAGTGGCTGAAAAATGATAGATCTATTGCTTCTTTCCATTGTGCAATTGATAAATTGGCAAAAGATCCTGGCGGAGGGCCGCCGCTATTGGTAATTAATATATCTATTCCACCGAACGTTTCAACAGTATTCTGTATTAACTGTTGACAGGTATCTTCATTTGTTACATCACCCACAAATCCGCGTGTGTTATCAATATTCCCATATTTATCAAGATGAATAAGTGCAGTGTCAATATTTTCCTTTGAACGGCTGTTTATCACCACTTTTGCATTTTCTTCAAGCAATACCTGTGCAGTCGCTAAGCCTAATCTTTTTGTGGATCCAGTTACCAGGGCGACCTTGTTTATTAATCCTAAATCCATTTGATTTCTCCTGTTTATAAGAATTCGATCTTAGAATCTACCAGCTCAACGTTCTTAAAAGTTTTTGAAATAAAAGTTGGTATTTTCTGAATGTATGATTGAGAAAAGTGCTTGTCATTTGAAACATGCGCGCAAAGAAGGATAGATTCGTTCCAAATGTCCAATTTGTCGATTTCTGCAACGGATAAGTTGAATGTGTGGTGTAAGTGATGGATAATTGGTTTAACCACGCCTCTTTTTGCTTTTAGAGATTGAGAAATGAGGTGCACCCCATTTTTAGTACCGCTTAGCGATATAAATAGTGTGGTCTCCTGTGATGAAACAAAGCCTGCTCAAGGACTTCCATGGGTGTCTTATAA
>JAUSPC010000065.1 GCA_030655835.1 Pelolinea sp. | reverse complement strand
CAGTTCGAGAATGGGTGCTGAAATCATAGATTGGCAGTTCGATAGACCGCCCTTTCTTCAATTCAAGAATATGTTCGATCATCAATTCAGTTTCCAAAGAATTGGGATGATCAAAATTTACAGCCGCTTTTTGGTCCGGCGGCAGATCGCTCAGTTCACGATAATACGCATCATGCGGCAGGTAGGCAATATGGTTCTTCCCGACCCTATCCAAAATAACATTGGCGACGGTGGTCTTTCCAGAACCAGTACCCCCGGCGATCCCGATAACTAAAGAGTGTAGATTATTTGGCATAATAAAAATTATACATCACGTATTTTTAGATTCATTGATACAATTCACTTACAATAAGAACAAGATGTAAATGATCAATATAGAGATATCTCTTTACTACCATTTGAAACAGAAAGCCGGTGTGGGAACTATCCCCTTACACGTCCCAGAAGGCACATCCATTAAAGAAATAAAATTGATCCTGGAGGATACATATCCGGCTTTGATCACACACCTCGATAATGTGATGATTTTGCAGGATAAAAAAATTGTGCTGGATGAAGATGTTCTAAACGAGGATGCCTTGATCGCGTTTCTTACTCCCATTGGAGGAGGATAATCACAATATTATGAATAAGAAAATAAATATGAAGACGGTTTCTCTAATTTTATTTATCCTGGTGGCATTAACCACAGCATGCGAAAAAAAAGAACCACAACCTGTTGACGAGGCAGTTGTTTTAGATGTGGAAGATAGCCCGGTAGGTGAAGTGCCTCTTGCAAATAATGGTCCATGTGACAACATTTTCTATCCGATGGCTTTGGATAACCAATGGACCTACCAAATTCAAATAGAGGGTGAAGGCAGAATCCCTGAATTCTCTGAACTGGGACTGACAGTCGCGGAGGTCAATGATTCAAGTGCTATATTAGCCGCACTTGATTATGATACGGGTATCGTTACAAAATCCACCGTAGACTGCGATAATGGAGCCATAATAAATTTCCCGATGACTGAACTAAATCTAGTGTTTGGTGAGGTTGCTGGCGACATACTGCTTGCATATACATCCGGTATCTTCATGCCCTCTGAAGATGCTTTTATTTCTGGCGGCTGGACAAACACATGGAAAACAGATTTCTCCGCTAGCGGATTGATTAGCGGAATGTTTGATAATAATCCGGTCACGGTTAACCTTACTAACAGCCCTGTCAGCATGGATTGGCAATTATCAGAAAAAGATCTAACACTACAAGTGCCTGCCGGCATATTCAATGATGTGGTTCTGATCAAACGCAAATTAACCTTTGATATATCATCACTAAAAGCAACATTTGAAGGTCAGGTTTTGGATATTTCCACAACATTGGTCATCAATACAAACATATGGTATGCGCCAAACGTTGGATTATTGAAACAGGATATTGATTCGGCGACCATCAACTTGTATGGAATAAATTTTCCGATCGAATCGATCGGAATGATTGAACTCAAATCATCAAATTTAGTAAAGTGATTTAGAAAATGTGAACGCGTTTAAATAATTGAGCGCGTTTCTTTTTAATTATTCGCGCGATCAAATGTGGGTTGGCAGCTTACATCGGGTTTATATATTTTTGATTGTGCGTGTCCAGAACGGACCAACTCCAAATTAATAAATTTCCCGTTTGCAATGACATATCTTAGCAGTCGATCATACCTATCTGTCTCAGAGATATCTTTGAATAAATAAATATTCGCTGAAGATATTAGATCTTTATTATATTGAGTTGCTTCGATTGCAGCCTGCCTCTGATCGCTATAATATTCAGGCGTATTCATACCAATGTACCTGACCTCATAAACAGTGCCTTGAATGGCCACCCGGATAGAATCCCCATCGATAATATCGATCAATGTAGCGGTCTCATATGAAGATAGATTTGGAATACAATCGGCACCATTTACGGATGCAAACATACTACTGGTATCTAACGCCTCCTGATCCTGTTGATCAGGAAACAAAGCAGAGAGTACATTCTTTAGAGGACCTACGCAAGAAACCATTAAACATAAACAGATTAACAAGATCACAAAAAAGAGTTTCTTAACTGGTATTATCCTATGCAAGATGAATGTACCTTCTTATTAATGGTCTTTTTTAATCAGGAAATATCTCTTTAAGAAAGCTTTTACCGATCGAAGGAGGTGTTACAGAAAACGCTTTACCAATGGTCGCGGCCACATCAGCAAATGAGTCCCTGATGCCAAGGTTCACACTATCCTTAACTTGCTTTCCAAACACCAAAAGAGGAATGTATTCCCTGGAATGGTCCGTACTTTTCGTTGTAGGGTCCACGCCGTGATCCGAAACGATCATCGCAAAATCCGTATCATTCATTTTTTTCCTGATCTCAGGGATAAAAGCATCAAATTCTTCCAATTTATCTCCATACCCCCGCACATCATTGCGGTGGCCATAGGTCATATCAAACTCTACCAGGTTTGCGAACAAAAGACCTGTGAAATCTTCATCCATGAAATTAACCAACGCTTGAATGCTTTCCATATTGAAAACCGAGTGATGTGTTTTGGTGATACCGCGATTTCCGAAAAGATCGTCGATCTTCCCAGCCGCATACACTTTATGCCCTTCTTTTACGAGCGTATCCAGCATGGTGTCTTTTGGTGCGAGAATAGGATAGTCATGACGACGCTTTGTACGTGTAAAAGAGTCTGTGTCTTTCCCAATAAAAGGGCGAGCAATAACCCGACCGACAGCATGGTCACCAGTTAGCATTTTACGAGAAATATCACATACCCGATACAATTCATCTATTGGTATGATCTCCTCGTTCGCAGCAATTTGAAAAACTGAATCGGCAGAGGTGTAAACGATCAGCTTTCCGGTACGCATATGTTCTTCGCCCAACTCTTTAATAATTTCGGTGCCGGATGCCGGTTTATTGCCTAACACTCCATATCCGGTCAGTTTTGTGAACTGTTCAAGGACATCTGGCGGAAAACCATTCGGATAGGTTGGGAACGGTTTTTTGACCTCGACTCCCATCAATTCCCAGTGTCCAGTAACTGAATCCTTACCTTTTGAGATCTCCAGGCATTTTCCGTAAGCGCCCTTCGTGATTTCCCGAGGTGGGACACCTACAATCGGTGTGATATTCCCTAACCCGATCTCTCCCATATTGGGAAGGTTCAGTCCACCTAACACCCCCGCAGTATTGGATAATGTATTGCTGCCTACATCACCATATTCTTTCGCGTCTGGCAATTCACCAGCGCCAACACCATCCAAGACGATCACTGCAATCCGTTTAATTTCCATTTTGATTATCCTGTGTAAGTTTTTGGTCAGTCAAGATTATACTCTGGCAGTTTAGGGAAAGGAGGTTGGATGTATATAAGAATTATTTATTAGGATTTAAATACAGTGAGCCACCGAAGGGAATCGAACCCTTGACCCGTCGCTTACGAAGCGACTGCTCTGCCGGCTGAGCTACGGTGGCGCGGAACAAATTATATCAGCATCCGAGTATAATCATTATCCAGTATGAATATTGCCATCATTTCTTATCACACATGCCCTCTGGCAACTCTAGGCGGCAAAGACACCGGCGGAATGAATGTGTATGTCCGTGATCTAACAAAATATTTAGGTCTATACGGGATCCATGCGGACGTCTTCACCAGGTCGCAGGATGAGCATGTGCCGCACGTTTTGCATGAATTGGGGTGCAGCAACCGAGTCGTTCATATTCCTGCTGGCCCAGAATCCCCACGACCCAAAAAAGAATTAAGAGATTATATTCCCGAATTCACAGATAATATCATTGAATTTGCCGATGCTAAACACATCCACTACGATCTGATCTTCAGCCACTATTGGTTATCCGGTCTGGCCGCTCTGAAATTGAAAGAGAAATGGGGAATTCCCGTAGTACATATGTTCCACACGCTGGCCTTGCTTAAGAACCAGGTCGCTCAATCAGAGAATGAGGTCGAAGGTACCTATCGGATAGAAGCTGAGAAAAAGGTTTTATCCGGAATTGACCGATTGATCATCGCCACGCCTAATGAAAAAGAAAAACTGCTATCCCTGTATTCCGCAGACCCGGCCATCATGGACATCATTCCTCCCGGCGTCGACCTGACGCGCTTCTATCCCATTCCCATCGATGAGGCCAAAGAATTTATTGGTATACCAGAAGACGAGAAAATGATCCTTTTTGTGGGAAGAATTGAACCACTTAAGGGAGTAGATACGTTGATAAAAGCAATCGCACAATTACAGCAGGCGGATGTCCTTTCCAACTGTCCTCATTATTTATACATTATTGGCGGCAATCCGGATTCAGATCAAGATGAAATGAATGCCGAAATGCAGCGCTTGCAAAATTTACGGATCGAACTGGATGTTAGAGACCTTGTCATTTTCCTTGGCAAAAGGGATCAGGATGTATTGCAGTACTATTATTCAGCGGCGGAAATGTTGGTTATGCCGTCGCACTATGAATCATTTGGCATGGTTGCCTTGGAATCAATGGCCTGCGGTACACCTGTCATCGCCACACAGGTTGGTGGACTGCAGCATCTCGTGCAGGATCAAGAAACAGGTTTCATTATCCCAAATGATGATCCTGACGCCCTGGAAGAGAAAATAACGCAACTTCTGTGCAAACAGGAACTTAAAGAAGAGCTTGGGAAAAATAGCATTTCTTACGCG
>JAUSPC010000184.1 GCA_030655835.1 Pelolinea sp. | reverse complement strand
TTCATCCATGTACTTCTGTGGATTTTTCTTAAACAAGAATAATGTCTTACTCTGAATTAGAATCTCGACAATTGTTTTTCGTGTGAGAAATGTCTTATTCTGCAGGAATGAGATGATATCTGGCAGCATGATGCGCTCATCCACAATACTCATCGAATACTCATCTTTTTCTTCCGCGATGACGCCTCCGGCAGTAACATCTATCCCCCCTTTGCGGTACATCCACTTGGGAGCACGCACATTGATTTCCTGCTCGATTACCCGGCTGCATTTTTCAATCAATTTTTGACTGTCAAATTGCACTGAGTAAGTGGTTTTATATTTGATCTTGTCCCACAACTGTTCGAATTCTGGGCTCAAGTAAACCTGCTTATTAAGTTTGATTTTGCGCTTATCATCATTATTCTTGATATTCAGTTTGCCGCTGACTTTCTTTGTCAATGCGGTAATCTGATCTTTATAGCTTTCAAATTTTTCTGGTATTGCTAAAGCTTCATGTTTTAGATCCGATTTAAGCGTATCGGTGACTTTCCCATTGGCATCTATATAACCCTTTTCTTTGAAAAAGTTAAATATCTCTTCAGACGCTTTCTGCCCCAGATATGCGTCCGTGCCGTCTTCCTGTTTAATAGGAATATTTGCGAAAGTGTGCGTTTCGATCACGCCAAAACGGATATGCTGGTCTTTTTCTATCTCCCGCTGCAATCCCTCGGCAAATTCCTCGTAGCTCTCATTCGCCATCACGGTTAAAGTATTCACATCAAAGCCATGCAGGCGTTCACCTTCTTGATTGACGCACAGGCGCATTCCGCGCCCGATTTCCTGGCGGCGTTTGATCTCGGACTTAGTTTCATTAAGGGTGCAGATTTGGAAAACATTTGGGTTATCCCAGCCCTCCCGCAGGGCGGAGTGGGAGAAGATGAACCTTAAGCGAGTGCCAAAACCCAATAATTTTTCCTTTTCCGTCATGATTAAGTTATAGGCGCTGTCATCATCCTGAGTTTTCCCGCTCGAATCTTTATAGGTTTTTGTGCGCTTATCGATCGCAAAATACCCGTTATGCACCTTTTCAGCTTCTTCATCTAAATTGATGCCATCAAAAAGGGGATGATATTTGGGTTTCCGCGTCAATTCCCGATATGCTTTTTCAAACATTTCAGCATAAATGCCCTTTTGCGGGCCGCCTTCATCATCATAAATTCGATAATTTGAAACGCGGTCGATAAAAAACAAACTTAAAACCTTGACACCTTTTTTATTCAGAACAAGTTCCTTGTCAAGGTGTTCTTCAATCGTCTTACGGATTTGCATTTCTTTAAGTAGGGTTTGATCATAATCGCCAATCGCCTCGCCAAGCCTAAGGATATCCGGTTTGCTGGTGAAATCGATATATTCACTGCCTTCTTCACAGTAAATATCTTTAACCACAAAATTTTCGTAAACCTCACGATTTCCGGATTTTTCATACAGATCATCACCGCGTTTGACTGTTACGATTTTTTTCAAAATATGGCTGCTTCCCTGTGAGTCAATTTCAACTCTGGCAGTTATTGGTGTTTTCTTATTGTTCACCGATACCAACCGTATGTAAGCGTCATTGTGGGCATTGACCGCTTCAAACCCCGCTACTTCAATTTGTTTGACCAGTTCCATCTCATAAGCGTCAACAGCGTCTAACTTGTAAATTGGATGATGTTTTTCGACATGCGTGGCGGAATATCTGAATATGCACATTGGATTTAAAGACGCGATCGCCTCTTTCGCTTTTGATGTGGTATCAACAGATTGCGGCTCATCAATGATTACAAATGGGTGGGTTTCCTGGATCAACTCAATTGGAGCCATTCCGCTCATTTTGTCATTCGGACGGTGAATGATATTGGCTTTGTTTTCTCTGCTAGGGTCTGTGAAGCTCCGCCGGAATGCGTCAATATTAATGATCATTATTTGAATGGTGTCATTTACCGCGAAATCACGCACTTTTGAGAGATCGCTGCTGTCATACACAAAGTGTTCGCACACCACATTGTCATATAGATTATTAAAATGAGCCTTGGTGATTTCCAGTGATTTCTTTACCCCTTCTTTGATCGCCAGTGATGGCACCACGATCACGAATTTGGTAAAACCGAAGGCTTTGTTTAACTCATAAATGGATCGTAAATACACATACGTCTTCCCTGTGCCTGTTTCCATTTCAACGTCAAAATCATATTGACCGTGTGTCAGCTTTTTTGTCTGTGGCAGGCCGTTCCGCAGCTGTACGGCTTGCAGGTTTTTTAAAATGTCTTCTTCATCTAATTCAAGCTTGTTGCCGATGCCGTTTTCAGTATCTTCTATCCCAATCTGGCCTTTCATGAAGGAGACAGTAAAATTCGATTGTTTCGGTGTTTGCCCCAGGAATAGATCTGTTACCGAAGCGATAGCGCGTTGTTGATAAGCTAAGTTGGGATTGAATTTTAATTTCATCATCTACGCTTAATCCCCATCCTCTAATAATTCACTGCTCGCGTCTTCCAGCAAATCCCGCGCGTTCTTTGGCGTAACCACAGGTTTGCCGGTGCGCTCTTCTATTTCCTTGCGCGCGTTTCCCGCGACGGTACCGCCCTGATGGGCAATGTCTTTGCTGGCGTCGAAGGTGCTTGGTTTCTTCTCTTTCGAGATCTCGGTGGTCGTTACCTCAGCCAACATATTCAGCACCAATTCCAGGTTGGTCACATTATCGCGCAGGTTTTCTTTTTTCAGGCCCTTCAGCTTCTTGTAATCTTTAACCGTATGTCCTGCCCATGCTTCCGTGATCTCATTCGTCAGAATTGCGTATTCATTCCCCTTTTTCACGCCGCTGCTGTCCCACTCATCAGTTAATTCTTTGCGCACCTCGATGCTCTTCAGGCGCTGATTGATCCACCGTGGAGAATACCCTTTTTTCAGGTACGTTTCCATCGCGCGGTCAAACGCTTTTTCAGGGTCTTCCGTTTCTTCAATCCGTTCATAACCCACTTTCGCCAGCCACATCTTGAAAGGTTCCGCATTAGGGGAAGGGATGCTTTGGATGATGCGCAGCATCTGTTTAGTATCAGCCACATCTGTCAGGCGCATTTTCCCGTCCATGGCTCTCATTTTCAACTGTCCGATTTTTTCGGACAGTTCACTTCCCTCATCATCCAATTTGTTTTTTAGATCACTCCAATATTTTCTTGGACGGTCATTTTCAGCAAGAACTGCAACAACATCAATGACAGAAAAGTACCATTTCTCCTCTTCTTCATTCCATTCAACGCGAATCTCCTTATTATTGAATAATTTGATGGCATTTTTTGAGTCCATGATTTTCCCTTTTTGATTATCCTGCATTTCTATTTCATTTCCCCATTAATGGTTCGATACCGATATGATATAAGTGGATTACCATCCAATATTGAATCATCGTTCATCTCCTGATTAAGAATGCTACAACAAGGCAGTTTCTCACGGTCAACAATACCTAGTTCGGTTATGAAGTTTTCTGGTGATAATCTAAAAGTTTCTAAATCATAGAGAACGTATCCCCACTTCTCTGTTAATTGCATAATATATATATATTCTTAAATTCGGAACTCTTGATATATTTCTCATATAACGAATTGAAAAATTTATTCCTGTTTCCTAAGTACCTAGGATAATTAAATCCGTACAGATGACCATACCAATTTAGTAATGGATAAAGGCAAATAATAAAAACCGTCACATTGCTAATGCCCAGGTAATTACCTTTTTGTTTCTTATCCGATTTTTCTTTGATTGAATCAGATATTGAAGCAATTATTTCCTGCTCAAGATCATCAGCATTAAATACTCCTGTTTTTGCCTGAAGCACACTACTTGGTTCTCTTTCGCTGGCAAATGTTACTTCTATACCATCGTTGTCTCTAGTAACCCAATCCGGCTCTTTATTATTGGGGTCTCCTTTTCTAATTTCCTCTCCATTAATACCAAGCGTAACGCATAATACAGCCTTACTAAGTTGCTCAGATCGCGAAACAAAACCATTTTTTTTATTTGCTGAATCAAAGAAGTTGGGTGGAAAATAACGCTGAATTTCTACAATCACGCTCATCTTTTTCTCCTACACACTCACAATCTCATCAATCCCCGCGTTTCGTAGGATTTCTTTTGTGTTTGTCTTCACGCTGTCATCTTTGAAACCGTTGTCTCTGAAGACCACCCGTATCACTTCCGGTTTCAAATCCTCTTTCAGGCGCGCGATCTCATTTGCCACATCGGTCGTTATATCTTGGTCTAAGCAGATCATTAAAGCCCCAAAACCAATCGAATAAATTTTCTTTCCGCCAACCTTAAATTCTTCTATTGGGAAGGTCAGGTCAATGCCGTATTTGAGCATGATCTCAAAGACCACATCCATCTCACTACGCCCATCTACATAATTCTCAATCGAATCCAATAAACTGGCTTCCACATGTTCATAATCCGGGTTCCACTTCTTCAGGTTCGAGCTGTCCAACTTGAACACCTTAAACCCGATATCGAGATCATCCTGATTGACAGTTTTATCATCTTGTAGCATGGAGGGCTGCTTGCTCTGATTCTCTCTTAATTCTGCCTTGATTTTCTCCCCCGCCCGACGGATGCGTTCCTTGCCAATCTCGCAGATATTCTTATAACCAGCTTTATCTGCTTCCGATTTTTCATCCGTTAACTCTGGAAGCTGTACCATGATGAATTTCCGTTTCCCATTATCTTCAGCATTAAGTTCCATGGTCGCATGGGCTGTTGTTGAAGAACCAGAAAAGAAATCAAGAACCAAAGATTCATCGGCAGTATTAAGATTAAGTAAGGTTTTAATGAAACTGATATTTTTGGGAAAATCAAAAACATTGCCGTTCATCAATTTATCAAGTGCTTGTTTTGCTGAAGTGGTTTTTAGATCTAGTTCAAATAATATTTTTTGATTGTTTACTATTGCGTCATATTTCGTATTAGACAAAACACTCTTTATCTGCATCATTTCACTATAATGTTTCTCATATATTTTATTTTCTCTGATATCTAGCTTCCCTTCAGCAAATAAAGAAACAAGCATTTGTTGACTATAAGTATTTTCAATGAATATATTTTCTCTGTATGTTATATAACGTTTAAAACCTGCATCAATGAGTTCATTGTTGCAGTCAGTTATTGAAGTTTCCTTTAGGACTTGGATTTCATTCAAATTCGCATTGTAATAAACTGAGTAGTGTTTGTCTGAGGAATGATCCTTTATAGGATTGTTGAGAAAATTTTCGCCAACCAGGACTCGTTTACCGCTTTTCCTAATGAAATTTCCATTTTCATCCATAGCCATATCAAAAGCATGTTTGGGGATTACTTTTTTGAATTGTGCAAAGTTAAGATTTTTAGCATAAACAAGGCAATACTCATTGCTGACCGAAATAAATTTTGAATTTTTCCTACCTTTTGGATTATT
Source organism: Pelolinea sp. (assembly GCA_030655835.1). Classification (GTDB taxonomy): domain Bacteria; phylum Chloroflexota; class Anaerolineae; order Anaerolineales; family Anaerolineaceae; genus Pelolinea. Next base: position 2,769 of record JAUSPC010000184.1, on the reverse strand, counting down.
CTCAACAGTAAAATTTCCGATGAAATTTTCTTCCCCAAATGTTTCATTACAAAGTTTTTTAAGGTTATCAATCTCATTATCATCAATGCTGATGAATATCACACCTTTTTCATGCAACAAATTCCTCGCTAATCGGAGACGCGGATACATCATATTCAGCCAGTTGGTATGATAGCGCCCGCTGGCTTCGCTGTTCGTGCTGACCTTTTCACCGCCCTCATTCACTTGCCCGGTCATCTCTAAATAGTTTTTCAGTGGATCCTTGTAATCATCCTTATACACAAAATCATTTCCGGTGTTATAGGGCGGATCAATATAGATCATCTTTATCTTGCCGTGATAAGATTTTTGAAGGAGTTTGAGCACTTCTAAGTTGTCACCCTCAATATACAGGTTTTCGGTTGTGTCCCAATCTTTGCTTTCTTCTTTGCAGGGCCTCAACGTCCCCATCGAGGGAGTTTGTGCCAACCTTAGAGCCTGGCTCTTTCCCCACCAGGTGAAGTTATAGCGTTCCTTATCATCATCGCTGTATTCCTCCAGAACTGCCTGCAGCTTTTCAAAGTCAATAGTTTCTTCGCAAAACACTTCAGGGAAAATTTGTTTCAGTTTTTGTATGTTTTCAGAAATGATGTCTGCTGATTGTCCATTGAGTGTGTTTTCCTTCATTCTCGGCTCCTCCTTGGTGGCCCTCTCCGCACTTACCTGTGATCTTGTTTCTCTGATAAAAACCCAAATTTAAATCATAAACATCTCTAAACTCTCTTATTATATACCGGCGATCTCCCTCTTGGTGCTTGTCATCCTGAGGCATTTTTCCGATCGCGTATCGCACACCACACCCAAAGGATGAGGGTCTCAGCTTGTATGCAAATTAACTCAGTTATCAGTGAAATATTCTTTATAATATCCGCATGGACACAAAAACGAAAACGATCATCATGAATAAAGCCAGGTCGTACCTCAACGCTGGCTGGCATTGCTCGGAAGGAATTATCATGGCGGTGGGCGAACATTATCTGGATGAGATCAATCCCCAAACGCTGCGAGTATCCACTCCTTTCGCAGGGGGGATAGGAGGAACCAATCAAGGGTTATGCGGCGCGCTGGCAGGCGGGCTGATGGTGATCGGTGCGCTGCACGGCCGCATTGATCCTGAAACCAATGATGACCAGTGCATGGATCTGGCGGCATTGTTCAGAGAGAAATTTCTGGAACATTTTGGCTGTTCCCGCTGTGCGGATCTTAAGGATAACTGGGTGGAAAAAGGATCTAATGGCACCTGCGCGGACCTGGCGGCTCAGGCTGCGGGTTTGTTGGTGGATGTATTAGAAGGCAAAGAGATTTAATCGTCACTCGATTATGAAATAACTCACCTCTTATGGGATGAAAATTATTGTGATCTCTTCAAGGTCTTTGTTTTATGCAATTTATAAGCTGAATAAATGATAAAGGCGGAGTAAAAACCCCGCCTTTGAATTTTATACGATCTGTTCTGGTCTTCTGCGGGGAGTAGCGATGCCCCAGAAAATGAGAGCAAGCGCTATCCCAGCACTTATGCCGCCCACCATCTTGAAGGCACTTGCGACACGCGGGAGCGCCGCGGTGGTAACCACCTGAATTGTGTCACCTAGACTGGAACCAAATGGTACCGCCGATAGGTTGGCGCGTTCCAGTCCAAAGCGGATCCAAAATGCCGGGACTCCGCTCTGGTCAGCAAATCCGATCAAAAAGACCAGCACCGCTGGAATGAGGAGCATCCAGCCAAGCCACTGCAGGCGAACATGCCATGAAGGATCGGCTATGAGCGCCGTGATGTACCATGCACAGACGGCAATGCAAACCAGAACTAGTAAACTCAGGACAATGCTGGCAGGAACAGCCATACCGGGAATGAACGAACGCCAACGGGAAGTCTCCTGAAAAGTCGTGAAAGTGCTTTCTAATGGTATCTCATCTGGTATGACAGCGATAATCCCGGGCAGGGCAGGTTTGAGAGATTGTTCTATGAGCTGTTCATCTGAAACCCCAGAAGGTTTGCAGGCGGTTCGTCCTTCGCCGCCAAAGCCAGCGATCTGTCCAGGTTCACAGGTGGGCAGAGCAGCAACAAGTGTTGTTAAAAATACTTCCTGTTGATCCCCCTGCAAAGCTGTTTTGAGAGGGACTATATCCAGAGTCGGTGAAAAAGAGTCGGCTTTTCCCTGTAAATAATCAAAAAGTGAATTGATAATAGCGTTTACCTGCTCACGCATATACTCAGGGGTGAGGGCAGCTGTGATGACCGATTTCAATTCCCGGATATTTGCTTCAGGAGGGAGGTTTAATTGATCGTATAGCAGTTTTTCGATCATCGGTCCTGAGGTGAGGGTTGAAAAAACCTGCTCTTGGGCGAATGCGTCGATATAAAACTGCCGGTCAAGCGCCCAACTGGATACGCTGATCACAGCCTGCGCTGACAGCAGCAAAGGAAAGACCAAGAAAATAACCAATAAGGTGGCAATGAATTTACGCAAGGCGAACTCCTTTTTTATGTTTACTATATGTATTTATTTACGTATTTATTGCATTAAAGTGTTGTTAATACCAACTCATTATTATATAATCTAAGTACCTACCCAGGTTATTAGGGTTGATTATGTATCAATCTTTCTGTAAATTCAGTCACAGATCCTTTCAATATTTAGATAATACTCTAACTACTCTCCGTTCTCAAATACAATCTGCCATACTCCCATTCTTCACTAACCTCCATCAGAATTGCTGAAATTAATC
>JAUSPC010000178.1 GCA_030655835.1 Pelolinea sp. | reverse complement strand
TTTAATATCATACAATCAGTATTGATATGATTTTTAAAATGAGGAGAATGCTTATGGACAATAAAGACTTGCAGGCTGGGATACAAAAAATGCAGCAAATGGTCACTCCCTGGTATACATCACTGGAAAATCCAAAGACGGCTCAGGAAGAAACTTTACAGCGGCTGCTAAAAATTTACCAGCAATCCGAATACGGTGCAGATCATAACAGCGCATCTATCAGCACTTACCAAGAATATCAGCAATCCTTTCCGGTAAGAACGCATGAAGAATACAAGCCGCTAATTGATCGTGTTATGGAAGGAGAGACTTCCCTTCTATTAAATGAAAAACCGATCGGTTGGGCGATCACAAGAGGAACCACAAAAGGGGAAACAAAATTTATCCCAATGACACCCACTGATATGCGCATGCGTGTTGCAGCCGGACGTGCAGTCATCAACTACGCCCTGCAATCAAAAAGATTTGATATTTTTTCCGGTGTTAATCTCAATCTGAATTTCCCCTCAAAAGTAGGGACCATCACCGCTGGCAATAAACAAATAGAATATGGGTATAGCTCCGGGATATATACAAAATACGTATCTACGCAAACCCCGGTACACTCCGTTCCCAGCCAGGATGAGATCGACGCACTTGGAAGTGGAAAAACAATGACCGATTGGGATGCACGCTTCGAGCTCGCCTACCAGAAATGTCTTGATAAGAATGTCACACTGGTGGGTGGCGTTGCGCCAACTGCCCTGCAATTTGGGCGGTATATTCACCGTCAGCACAAAAAATATCCGAAAGATCTCTGGGATGTGGTCGTTATGACGCTAGGAAGTATTCCAGGGATCAACACCCGGTTAGCGCCCTCGCTGAACGCTTTTTATGGCGATGCAGCTATCCGAGAGATCTACGGAGCGACCGAGGGCATGTTTGGTCAGCAATTGGATGAGAAAAGAGCCTGGTCTCCGAATTATGATCTTTTCTTCTTCGAGATCAAAGTAGAAAACGAAATAAAACCTTTATATCTAATGAATCCCGGCGAAATGGGCAGCCTGATCGTTTCCACGCCTGTTCTGGCACGGTATGAGATAGGTGACTTGATCCTTGCGTTTACCCCGCCTTATTTTCGGACGATCGGCAGGAAAGACTGGTTAACCCCATTCAAGTATGTGTGGTATGAGTTCTCCACGTTAAATTTCAGAAAATTATAAGCAAAAACAGCCGGTGAAACCGACTGTCTTTGCACAAATTTTTATAGTTTTCTTATCTATTTTCTACGGCTGAGCCCCGAGACGAGCACGTTTATTCCAACCGCTATTAGCACCAGCGGCCATAAATAATTCCAACTCAACCAGCCGCCCAACCCAACCCCGATCAGAACAGCTGCAAAGATCAGAGAGCCGCCTATCCGGCGTCGAAATTTGGGGATCAACAAGCGTACAAATGATTCAATCAGGACGATCCCACCTGCACCGAGGGCAATTAGATTCCAAACACCGAAATTTTGCCAATCGCTGAATGTGTAAAACGACCAATTAGTGTTTACTTCAAACCCATATGCTGCAAACCAGCCCATATTCGCGGCCAGAAAAACAAAACCTGCCCACATCAGAATGAACGCCCACGAGATGGAGCTCAACACATCATTCTGTTCAACTTTTTCATCATGCTTTAACATCTCTTTTTCATCTTTTTCTTCAAAATCTTTATTTTCAGCCATTTTTTCCTCCAAACAAATTTAAAATTTCAAACTCAATATAACATACGGAAGAGACGTAAAATAGTTTCGATAAAAAAAGAACCCGTTGATAACCGGGTCCTTCTGCTTCAGGGGATAAGTTTATTTCTTTTCTTTCTTCACTTTCTTTTCTTTTTTATCTTTATTCTTCTTTTCCTTCTTTTCTTTCTTGCCCTTCTTGTCTTTCTTGTCCTTCTCGTCTTTTGCGCCTTTGTCTTTCTTTCCCATGATTAATCTCCTTTTTATATTGATTATATATTCTTTAATGCCTTTTTCAATACATTATGAGGTGGACTAGATTATTTAACAAACTCATCAAAGAAGGCAATCATTTCATTAATAAATTCCAAATCTCCACTATTTTTGAATGTATGCGGTTGATCTGGATATTCCCTGCACTTGACTTCTTTTCCAAGCTCTTGCAGTGTTTCACACAGATTGCGCGACCATTGTACCGGTACAACATCATCCAAACCGCCATGATGGACACTGATCGGAGCAGAAATATCATTTAGGAAATTAAAAGGTGACATGTTTGCCAAAGCACTCGCAGGAGCGATCACTTTCTCGATTCCGCGCCCATCTTTTTCGAAATGAAAAAGGTTGAATTCCTCATTTGAATGGATGGATGCATATAACAAGCCTGCATCTATTCCTTGATCGACAATAAGCGCTCGCATCACAATTCCTCCACCCATTGAATGGCCCCAAAGACCAACGCGGCTGCTGTCTGCTTTTTCTAACAATCCTGCCGATCCAGATTGCTGGCGTACCAATGCGATCAGATTTAACAGATCAATACTATCCCCGATCCCGAGGATATTCTCTCCATTCTGTGAAGGAGCATATCCTCGTAAATTCGGGTGAATGGTAATGTACCCATTTCTCGCCAACGCATCCGCGTAACGAACCGAATAATCCAGCGTATTATATTTCGCGGGATCCACATACCCATGCAGTAGGAAAATAATTGGGAATGGGCCACCTCCTTCAGGAATATTAATGAAACCGTACAGATCCAATCCCTCGCTGCGGTATTTAAATAATCTTCTGGAGAACCCGTCAGCTCCGTTCAGAACCCCTTCATTTTGAAGCACTCCACCGCCATAACTCCTGTTTTTCAGGGAATCCAGATATAGGTCCTGAAAGGGATCTGGCGTCGGGGTTAAGGTTACCAAAGGATTGATCGTCGGTGTTGGTGTTATGGTCGGTATTATCGTCGGAGTGATGGTCGGAGTATATGCCTGGATGATATGAACAGGAGTAGGTAATTCAACTTCCTGCATTGGCGGAGCACATCCAGCAGTGATTAACATTATCAAAATAGCAGCAGCTATCGTTTTTAGAATTAGTTTTTCTAGAATTTTATTAAGCTTCTTCATTTAATGATGCAATTATATGTTCCTTTAGTTTATCGTTGACTTCTAAAAAATAATTATTGACAAAATGTATCGATTGGAAAATTTTAGAGTTTTGAGAGACATTTGGTGTACATCGTAAATATTTTTCCGGTCAGAAAGGTATGCAGCAGCGTGATCATTAAACAAACACCATACCATTGTGTTTGCAGGTTAGGTCAATCCCTCCCCAATCAGATCATTTTTTAAAAAAGATCGCTGGACCACAAAAATTCCAATCACACATATGATCCCGCCAATCACTTGAAAAATGGTAGGGACCTCCTGCAAAACGAATATAGCTAAGATTGTGGTTACTACCGGTTGACCAACCAAAGCAACTGAAGCACCAGTCACAGGCAATTTTCCCAATGCATCATTTACCAGATACCATCCAAATACTTGCGACGAGAGTGCCATAAGAAAGATCAAAACGAAACTTTTAATCGAAATTGGTTCGTAAAATGCGCCGGTGATGAAACTAAATACAAACAAGAAACCTGCTCCAATTCCCGAAACCAACCATGTATATCTCAAGCTCGATACGGTTTTTCGAGCCTGCTGCGTGATCATGATGTACGACGCATATGAAATGCCGGATGCGACACTCAGGATATTCCCAATCGCTTGACGGCCATTAGAGATATCCAGATTGCTTCCCACTAATAAGATTGAACCAGATAAAGCCAAACCTAATCCGATCCAATATAAATATTTCTGCTTTTTACCAAGCACCAACCAACTGAATAATCCGATCCATACTGGCGCTGTATTATCGAGCAGAGTGACAATTGAAGCAGATGTATAGTTCAAAGCCGAACACCATAAAGCCAAATTCACAGCTATTGCCAATCCACCCAATACCACCCATTTGACCTGCTTTGAATTATTTGTAGATGGTTGTTTATTTTTAGAATGGATGATGGCGGGCAGGGTAAACATCAAACCGGCAAATAACAAGCGGTAGAACGCAACGATCGCTCCGTTCGCTTTCGCGAATTTAACAAACATCGGTCCTGTTCCCAGTAGGAGTATTCCAAAACCAATCTCTATTAATGCTTTTTTATTTAGTGATTCATTTTCAGTGTGCATTTATCTTTCTCTTATTCCCGTGTAGTTAAACCAATCCAAATTTTACTGGAAATACTCGCAGTCGATCAAAATTTAATAAACGTGCTTATTTTACCGATATAATTCACCTTTATATTTATTGCCTCTGGAGATTTTATGACAGAAAAAGAAATCACAAAAGAACTAAAGATCAAAGCACTCCAACTTTACAATCAAGATGGCGTAATTGATATCATCAGCGGCGTGGTGTTGTTTAATTTTGGGCTTGATCTCATCAACCAGAACGAGGCCACATCCATTTTTACCTGGATCCCAGTTCTTTTGATCGCATCCATTAAAGATAAAATTACCAATCAGCGCTTGAGTCCCGATCAACTTGGTGCAGACGATAAAAGCATCCGGTATTGGACCTTCTTCCCGGCGGTTGGATTGATCTTGGCAATAACACTGTTCGGTACATTAATCCTGGACGATCCGTTTGGTATAAAGAATTTAACCGTCCCTCCTTTTTCCGGTAATACCCTATCGCTGTTCGGCAGCCTGCTCCTGGCTCTTACTTGCATTATTGCCGAAATATTAACCGGGTTAAAAAGATTTTTCATTTATGCAGCTGCGGCTTTTGCCGCTGGTTTGGTCAGTTATTTCTTTTTGCCGATCTATTTCCCATTCTTCCTGACCGCCGCGGTGATGCTCGCTTTGGGTATCCGGCTGATGTACTCATTCACAAAAACATATCCACAAAAAGGAAAAGACGAGACTGATGAAAACTAAAGACTGGGGATTATTCTGGTTAGTCGGATTGATCTGGGGTACATCCTTTTTATGGATAAAGATCGCGTTAGAAGAGGTCAGCCCGATCGTATTGGTCGCTTTTCGGTCTTTATTCGGCACGATTGGGTTGGGCCTGATCATCATTATTAATAAAAAAGTGCAGGTTACCTGGAGTACGATCAAAGAACGTCTGCCTGTTTTCCTTATACTGGGGTTGATCAATATCGCCCTGCCATGGTCATTAATCTCGTGGGCGGAACAGTTCATCGATTCTGGAACTGCGGCGATCCTGAACGGAGCCATGCCGCTATTCACGATCTTCCTGTCACCAATTTTTATTGAAGATGACCGCATTACGATACCCAGAGTAGTTGGCCTTGTGATCGGTTTTCTCGGGGTTGTCATTCTGATAGCACCCAGCATTCAAAATAAATGGAGCAATAATTTACTTGGACAAGCCGCGAGCCTCCTGGCAACTTTTTTCTATGCTGCCTCAACCATTTTCGCTCGCAAAAAAACACAGGGAATACCAGCCCAAACACAAGCCTTCCTTCAACTTGCATCAGGAACTGTCATCATTTGGATCTTCGCATTTTTCACCGAAAAGCCCTTTGTCATTCCTCAAACGCCAATGACCTGGTTGGCTCTGGTGTGGCTTGGTATACTCGGTTCCTGTATCGCCTATATCATTTATTTCTCTCTCCTGCATGAGATCGGGCCAACCAGAACGTCGATGATCACTTATATCCCTCCGCTGATCGGCATGGTACTTGGAGTGGGTTTTCTAAATGAGCAGTTTTATTGGCAGGCGTTGGTTGGCGCGCTGATGATCCTTTCCGGCATTACCATCGTCAACTTTAAAAGAAAACAGACGTAAAAAGCTTAACTGCTATCCTTTGACCTGAGAAATAATTATGGCCATTTTCACCCCATTGTTACCATTTAAATATCTATAATTAGGTTATGATCCTCAACAGCTCACAGGAAGCCAGAACGATCGGAATAGAAATTGCCGAGGTAAAATAAAAATAATGTCATTTCGTTATGAAGCCGCATATTCTGGAAATTCTCAATTCGTGATCAAAACTGCCCTGCAGACGCTGCTGCCATTGGGGTTTAAGATCATTGACCAGACCGTTAGCGCGTTGATCGTGGAAGGGCCGGGATATAACAGCACGCGCCAAAACGCGCTGTTAGGTATATCGCGCGGTGAGCTCAGCTTTTCCCGCTTGTCCATTTCAATTAACGCGGAGTTGGGCGGCGTAGACAGGATGGCTCGCTTTTTACTGATCCTTTTATTGGGGATGGGGGCAATTCAAGCGATCATCTTCACTGGACTATGGTTTTATGTGGACCGGTTGCACGCCCAACCGTGGTTTCTCGTGATCCCGGCATTGGTATTTCTGCCATGGATCTTCATCGCACCCTTGATGACAAAATGGATCAGCAGACGCTGTGAAGAGGCGCTCATCCGATTGGTTGATAATTTAGCTGTTCTACGACCTTACGATCAACATTAGACTTTTTCGCGCCCGCCTGATGGTCTAAATTGAGAGAATTCTCTATCAGATATTACCTATCCCAGTATAATTAGCGCTTCATGAAAAAAGCGAACCACTCCACCTCTCCCATGCGGGAGTTCTTAGCAGGCATCAAAGGCGAACTGCCCATTCTCCTGGGCGTGACCCCGTTTGGCATGATCTACGGCGTGCTGGCAACCAGCGCCGGATTATCCCTGTGGGACGCGCAGGCCATGTCCGCGGTCATTTTTGCCGGTTCCTCCCAATTCATGCTCGTGCAGCTGGTTGAACTGGGCACACCCGCGATCATGATGATCGTAACCGGATTCGTGATCAACCTGCGCCACGCCTTGTACAGCGCATCCATCGCGCCGTACGTTCGTCATTTATCCCCGCTTTGGAAATTTATTCTGTCCTATTTCCTGACGGATGAAGCCTACGCAGTCACTATCATGCATTATCGGGACAGCACCCAAGACGAACATAAACACTGGTACTTTTTAGGCGCTGGAGTGGCTTTGTGGACTTGCTGGCAGGTAAGCACCGCCGCCGGACTGTTCCTGGGCGCGCAGATCCCGCCAAGGTGGGGTTTGGATTTCACGCTCGCGCTGACCTTCATCGCGCTTGCAGTCCCCGCTATCACTGATAACGCTTCTCTATTATCAGCGTTAAGCGCCGGTCTGACCGCATTACTGACAAGGGGGCTGCCGTTCAAACTGAACCTGATCGCAGCCGCGCTGGTAGGTGTCACGGTTGGCGTATGGAGGGATAAGAAATGAGCCAGATCTGGATCGTTATGCTTGCAATCGGCGTGCTGACATTCCTGACACGCCTGTCTTTTATTTATTTATTGGAAAAATGGAAAATATCAGATGCGATCCAGCGCGCGCTGCGTTTCGTGCCGGTGGCCGTTCTGACCGCCATTTTCATCCCGGAGATCGCGCTTTCAAACGGCGAACTGGCCTTTTCTCCTAGTAATTTACGTTTATTAGCAGGCATCGTGGCAATCCTTGTCGCCTGGCGCACCAAAAGCGCACTGTGGACGATCGGCGCGGGTATGGCATCTTTTTGGCTGCTTAGCTGGTTCAGGTTATTTCTTTATCTGAACCTGTAATA
>JAUSPC010000175.1 GCA_030655835.1 Pelolinea sp. | reverse complement strand
GTTGTTTATAATCTATATGGTGTCCAGGATTCACTTTGGCCTACTTTCTCGGTGCTTAATTGTCTTCCACTAAGCGACAATATTAACCGGATGTATTTTTGATACCCAAAGTGTATAGTATCTCCTGGACACCGTACAACAGTGAATTGACATCCTTGTGTAAGAACGGTATGCTTGCAATATGTTTGATGATCAGTCTGGAACAAGCGACCTTGTGTATTCGGTCTCTGACCTGAACGCCTATATTCGTGCGCTGTTGGAAAGCAATGAGAACCTGATCAATATCTGGGTGGAGGGAGAAGTTTCCAATTTGTCCCAGCCGCGTTCAGGGCATATCTATTTCACACTCAAAGACGAGAATGCGTCCGTGCGGTGTGTGATCTGGCGGACGCACGCTTCGCGTCTGGCAGGTGCTCTGCGAGATGGCATGCGGGTGGAAGCGCGCGGAAGTGTCAGTGTGTATGAAGGCGGCGGACAATATCAATTGGATATTGATGGCATTCGTGCCGCCGGTGAAGGGCGCTTGTATCAGGAATTCCTGCGGCTAAAGGAAAAGCTAGCAGCTGAGGGACTTTTCGATGAGAACCGAAAGCGGCCAATTCCATCACATCCGAAAATAGTAGGAATTGTCACATCCCCCACCGGAGCAGCGCTGCAGGATATGCTAAATACCCTTCGGATGCGTTACCCAATGACGGAAGTGATCCTTTCTCCGGCGATGGTTCAAGGCGAGGCAGCCCCAAGCCAGATCGTGAATGCATTGAATAGGTTGAATCATTTCATTCATCCGGATGTGATCCTGATCGGACGAGGCGGCGGGTCACTGGAAGATCTATGGGCATTCAACGATGAGCAAGTGGCGCGAGCGGTAGCAGCATCTGAAGCACCTGTTATATCTGGAGTAGGGCATGAAACCGATTTCACTCTTACGGATTTAGCGGCTGACCTGCGGGCACCTACGCCAACTGGTGCAGCTGTATTTGCAGTGCCGGATATTGCTGATGTACAGACCAACCTGAGTGGGTTGAAGGTGCTGTTCAACCAGACGATGGAAAATTATCTTGATGAATGTGCACTGGAATTACGAGAGAAAAACAATCGGCTTGCGAATTTATCGCCAAGCTGGCTGATCAAAGAACGCATGCAGCGCCTGGATAATTACAGTTTGAAAACAGATCATTTGATCGAGCAATATTTTTCTCAAAGACACCAGCGGCTTGAGTTGGCAAAAGAAAAATTAACCTCTTTTAACCCACACAATATTCTAAAAAGGGGATTCGCTCTGGTTGAGGATAAAGACGGTGCTGTTATCACTTCTATCCAGCAGGTACAATTAGGACAGGATGTAACTGTGCATGTTTCAAACGGAAGTATTTTCGCGGATGTATCCGGGATCAAGAAAAAGGAATAAGAAAAAATGGCAAAAAAACCATCTTCTGCAGAAACCATGAATTATGAACAAGCGCTGGCTGAACTGGATAAATTGATCTCTGATCTTGAAAATGACCCGGGAGGATTAGAAAAATCCGTCACGATGTTCGAGCGCGGCAAAGCGCTTATTGAGCACTGCCAAAAACTATTGGACAGTGCGGAACTAAAAGTAAGCCAACTTGAAGAAGATGGAAGCATATCTTCTTTGGATGAGTAAATCATATGATTAACGAACTGCTTCAAAACAATGTGCTGGTCTCCGCAGTGATCGCCTGGGTAATAGGGCAATTTCTAAAATTTCCACTCGAGTTTATTTTAAATAAACGCTGGAATTGGGGCATCATGTTCAGTTCGGGCGGTTTGCCCAGTTCTCATTCCGCGCTTGTAACCGCAGTGGCGCTTTCGATCGGGTTTCAGGAAGGATTTAATACATCTTTATTCGCGTTATCCACTGCGCTTGCCATGATCGTTATATACGATGCGGCGGGTGTCCGCAGACAAGCTGGCATACACGCGGAGCGGATCAATGAAATTATGAGAAATTTCATCGAGAGCGGTCATCTTCCAGAAGAAGACCTGAAAGAAATGCTGGGCCACACACCTTTCGAGGTCATTTCCGGAGTGGTTCTTGGATTGCTTGTCACTTGGTTTGTGTTTGGGGTACTCGTTACCTAATCGGGATAGAGCGTATCTATCGCTGCTTTTTTATCGAAAGACCCTTTCTGGCTTCGCTTCAGATCCTTATAGAAATCCGCGTCATAACGCCGTGACCGCACCAATATCGGCATTGGTACACCCCATCCCAGCAGAAGCACCTCTTCCTTTGGCTGCAGGCGCGCCAGCATACCTCGCAGCGCATCTCTTCCGGCGAGACCGGAAAGGACGGCATGTACATCATCGTCATCTCCCAACCAACCGCATACTCTGGTCCCCAATTGTGACATGACCTCATCGTAGATCTGTGAGGGGCGCTGGTCTATCACGAGTAAAGTGACATAGTATTTGCGCATTTCACGCGCGATGGTGCTGAAAGTGGTTTGTGCTGCCATTTCTCGATTGAGCAGCTTATGCGCTTCTTCCACTGTGATAACCAGCTGGCGCGGTTCAGATGCTTTACCGTTGCGGAATTGGTTGGTCATTTTTTCCCATTCATCACGAATTCGGCGGGTGATTAAGTTGGAAATGAGGAGATAATCCAGATCGCTTTCAAATTTTCCGAAGGAGAGGACAATGTGCTGTCCTTTTCTAAGACTTTCAATAATTGCCTGGATGCTGTCAGAGGGAGGGGTTTCTACAATATACGGTTTATTGAATAAGCGTTTGAGTTTGGTGTGCAGCCCTTCTGCTGCCATAGGGTGAATACCGCTCTGATTTGCCCAAAAAGCCACGCTATCTGGCGCGGGTTTCTTTTTGCCATCTTCTTCGACCGTCTTTCCGTGTTTCATATCTCTGAATGATTTGAACCAGCCCGTCGGGCCAAATTGCTGAACCAGGGCGTCTAATGTGCCGGAAGTGGTTTCCTTTAGATTTAATTCTCTACTTAGTAATTCAATATCTTCAGGTATGATGTCCTGGTACGAGAGGGTCAAGTTAAAATCAGGAGCTACTCCGCGAATATCCGCGCTGGATCCCAGTCCGACGATCTGAACTTTTGCGCGGCCAAACGCAGAGCGAAGTCCGACCACGTTTTGTCCGGTGTCTGATGCGGTATCATCCAGGCCGTATTCATTGTGCATATCATAGACAAGTACGGATGCTTTGTCATGATCGATCAGCCCGGCAAGGATGATGCGCGTAAGAAAAGATTTTCCAGAGCCGGTAGCGCCAAAAATTCCAGAGGATCGCTGAATGAGTTTATCTAAATTGACACACACTGGGTGTTTTTGTTCGCGGGTATGGCCGATCACAAAGAAACCGTCGTCAGATTCTTTTCCGAAGATCTCGGCGATATCCCCTTTCTTTGCGAGAAATGCTTCTGAATGATGAACAGGTACAGTCTTCACAGGCATAGGGCGCGGTTCTTCTTTTTCTCCATCTTCGATCGGTTTCCTCCAGATCGGGTATTCTAAAACATATCCGGGAGAATTCGGTTCCGGGCCATTCTCGAGCATTAAAGATGGCAGTACGATCAGGTTTGTATACAGCGTTTGTCCCTGAAGCAGGGCAGCGATGGATTCTGGCAGGCGCTTCCCCATTTGATCATCCGCAAAGCGTTGATCGGTTGCGCCCAACTGCAGATCGGTGGCGATGCCGTAAAACTGCCAGTACCCGCTCTTGATCACAATAAAAGACCCTTCCTGTATAGAAAAAGGAGGTACGGTAAGGCGAACGTGGAGGTTTTCTTTTAATCCGCCACCAACCACATATCCGATCGCGCTTTGAGAGTTTGTGTTTTCAAAATTATTTTCTTGCATGTGTGATCTCCTGGATCCAATTAGAGGGATGCCGGAAAGGCATTGCTGATAGCACCAAGAACATTGGTCATCATTTCGTGATTATCCCGCAGCAGAATGATGATCTCCTGTATGGCTGAGTTTGTCCAGCCGGGATCACCGCCTTCGTCATGCGCGGTTTTGGCAGCCTGAAGATGGGCGGATAACAGATCACCTGCGGGAATTTCATAATTGGAAAGAATGTGGCGGAAATAGCCCAACTGTCCAGCCGAAGTGAAATTTCTCAGATCATCCGCGTCACAGATATACATCTCATCCAATGATAAAGGGGGACGCGGCGGCAGGAGATGAGAAATCCTTTCGCCATCCGCGTAACCGATGAACAGGATGCTCATTTCAACAGGAACATTCCTGTTGGTTCGGTTGTCAAGAATGATCTCATCGGGCACATTGCCGGCAGCCGCTAATTGGCGAACAAGCCCATCATCATCAATATGGATGTTGTGCACTAACCCAAAGATCCTGCCGGTTTCCGTTGGAATATAGATCATGGAACCAAAAGCCGGAACTTGCTGGCTGACATGGCAGCCAACCACACAACCACGCGTGTTTGAGCGCAATAAGCGCCCTGCTGAGATATCGCTCATCATCTATTTCATCCTCGTTCTTTTTCCTAATTCTTTTGCCGATAATTTGTAGGACCTGTCACCAACCTCCACTCCAGACTGCTGCAATAAAAATGAGAGTCGGGCGGTGAGTTTTTCTTTTTCGTCCATATGGACAACCGCTTCTTCATGAGCGCGATGCAGAAGATAAGGGTAGGGCTGGCTGCCCATGAGGCGGCACTGATCTATCAACGCTTGATGAAGAAGCTGAACGCTGTCTGATTGGTCGGCGGTCCATTTGGTGATCTCGACCCGTACGATCCAGGGCTTATCTACACGGCCCACATTCAGATAGAAGAAATGAAGCGCCAGAGATCCTGTGTAATACACGCTTGAGGGAGAATTTAGTTGGAAAATGGCCGACCTGGTATCCGGTTCCAGGATTTGAAAAAATATATCCGCATCAGTTACTCCGGTTAGGTCCTGTTCTAATTCGGTTTTGTACAACATTTCAAGCATGCGGACAACAAGATCTGCTCTCGGTTTATCAATATACCCACCCAGTATTTTCCCTGATTGATGGGTTTTCTGAATAGTATCCAGATATTTTTGGAATAATTGCTGATTGGAAGCGCTGGATCGTGGTTCATGGAATAGTTCCAGAGGTCCATCACCGATCGCTAATACAGGCAGTTTGGTGTCAGGATCCCAATTTGCGATCACGTCTGCCTCCGCGACATCTCTGATCATATTCACTTCGTCTTCCGGGATCATTTTTAAATCAATGATGTTTTTCTCGTCCCGCACAAATTCAGAGATCACATTGATCTCCGGGGCTATTCCGCTTTGAGGCTGGTAATAGATACCGGCAATATTGATTAAAGAGATTGGAAGTGCGTCATGGTGGCTGGAAATGATCTGCGACCCATCAGAAGCGAGCAGCGCATAAGGAACTGTTTTACCCACCGTGTATTTCTCGTCGACACGCTCACTATCCGGGCGGGCGCAGCGGCTCATTGGGTGAGGAGATTCAAGTGCAGGATTAGCCTGATATGTTCCTGCGGCGATCTCGTCCGCACAGCGGTGCAGCAGGCTAAGCGCTAATTCTACTTTTTGGTCACGGTTCTGATAAGCTAATCTTGCCTGGTCGCAGTAATCATTTAACTGCGGCTGAAGATTTAAATAATTTATTGGCATTTCATGATACCCGGCTGATTTGGAACATATGTTTGATTATAACGAAAACCGATGGTTGCGCAAGGTTAAATGAAAAAAGGAAGGTGAGGGCGGCCTTCCTTTTTTCTAAAAATAAAAATGGGTTACGGTTTGACCGCTTCAACCCAGTTAAATGTCATATCAAGCTCTTTTCCGTAACCGAGGATTCCAAAGCCGATCGTCCCTTCTGTATAGGTGTCATCTTCGATGGCTAAAGGCCTTTTCTCAAAGTAGAGTTGTTCCCCGTTTACGAACGCGGAGATAGTTGAGCCGACGCAGGAAAGCGAGAACACGTTCTTATCCAAGCCGCCTTTTATGAGGGTGCTGTTCAACCGTTTTTCAACAAAGTTAGTGTAAGCATTTTTGCCTTCATCCTTCTTGTACTGATCATAGCGAAGCAGTTCATAATAGCCGGAGCTGCTGATGCGGAATTCGTACCATCCGAATTCTGTCGCGCGGCAAATCAAAGAGAACGCGTTATCCAGGGGTCCGAAGTTTTCCACCTCTGCCTGAACGATGACGTCTTCGTAATCATTTTTCTTGTTGAAAAAGATCAGGTTCAGATCATTGGGCGGCAAGGTCTGAAAGCGGAGTTTGCCGCTCAGTTGGGACCAGATCAATTGTTTTTCTAGTCCAGAGATAACACGTAAGCCCCAGTCTTTATTGGGATCATCATCTAACTCATCCCGGTAATAAATATTTTCCGAAACAACCGCTTCGGTGGGTTCCGCCTGTATCTCCTGTAATTCCAGCTCTTCTACTACGGTCTCTCCGCCGCCGATCCCAAGATTGGGTAGGGTGCCGCAAGACGCAAGCATAAAAGCCGCTACAAAGAAGATTGCCATAATTTTTCTATTCATTTTTACTCCCTTTACTAACTCATTAATTGAGTGGTACATTGGTCATACCACTATACCATAGTTTACGGAGTTTTTAGTGATTTGTCAATAGTCTGTATAGGTTCAATACATATGAGACACTTGGGACCAACACTGTGGGTAATTAGACTGAATATACTCTTTTGGCGTAAGGTTGTCCAGTGAATGATGCGGTCTGACCTGGTTATAGATCCG
>JAUSPC010000154.1 GCA_030655835.1 Pelolinea sp. | reverse complement strand
ATAATAAATCGATGCAAAAAAACCTTCGAAATAACGAAAATTGGGCATTGCGAATATCTGGACACCAGCTGCTTTCACATCCTCTGGTACAGTCAGCGGGCCGTCCCATGTAATTATGTCCACTTCCACACCAGATCGTGCTAGAGCTGCGCTGAGACCCCATACATAGGTTTCTATCCCACGCTGCAAGCGCAGTTGAAATGGATGAATGATCGCCCAATGGGGTTTATTGGATATTTTTGAAGTCACACAATGCCTCCTCGTAAACCCGCAAATAAGCGTCAGCTAAATTTTGCCAGGAAAATCTGGCAGCAGCATCTTGATTCTTAGAGCCGTCCAATTGCCCAGCCAAGGAAAGGGGGAGTGCCTGGCCCAACGCTCTCTTCCAACTGGATGCATCAGGCAGTACAAAGGCATTGGGGGGAACTGGTAGGAATTCAGGAATCCCTCCCACTTGGGTAGCCAGTACAATTTTCCCTGCGGCCATTCCTTCCAGTGCTACAATGCCGAAAGGTTCCTTGCGGGAAGGAACTGCTAAGAATAAGCATCCTTTCATTAGAGAAGCGACTGTATTTTCATCGATCTTTCCGGTAAAAACAACTCGTTCCTTTACCCCTTTTTCTGCAGCTAATCCTTCCAGGATATCTCGCTGATTGCCATCCCCGGCTATTACCAAATTCACCTTTGGATATTGCTCTGCGATTGAAGCAAAACCCCGAATCAACAAATCAAAACCCTTATGCTCAGATAACTGCCCGACACCCAGAACATAAGGAAACCCCAAATCATTTGGTTTAGCCGCAATGAAACGGTCAGAATCGACTCCGTTATGAATCACCTGTATCTTTCCAGTTAAAACAGGATTGAGCGCTTCTGCCTGGGTTGCGAGAGCGTGTGAACAAGCAGTTACAGCGTTGGCAGCGTTTGTTACTCGGTCAAATCGCTCCCGTTTCCTACGGGATTGAGCTGGCTCTCCAGTTACATCACCTCCGTGCAAAGAAACGACTAGGGGAAAAGGTTGTTTTTGCCAGGTTCTATACAGAAACCCGGCTGGTGCTCCCAGGTAATGAAAATTGACCATATCCGGGCGAAAATCTCGAATCCACTGATCCATTTGCCAGGTTGTTGCATATTTAAACCATAATCCAGCACCGAAAAGGTCCATCCGATGATTTCTCAGTGCCGCCCATTCCGGTTCGATAAATGAATATCTGCGTACCTCAATGTCCTCAATTCTTTCGGTTTCGGGGAGAGAGTGAGGATAACGGTTGGTTCCGATCATCACTTCATGACCATGTCGGATTAATTCGGTTGCCAGGTGAGAAACCACCATTTCCAGTCCGCCGCGATGAGGCAAATATCTAGAGGATAACAACAGAATTTTCATTTTAGAAGAATTTTTAGATTTTTCATTCTCTATAACCAGAAACCTTTGCGGGTATTCCTACAGCAATTGCATATGGAGGAATGTCATTGGTTACAACAGCATTCGCGCCAATTACCGCACCTTTCTCGATATGCGTTCCAGGTAATATAACAACATTAGTTCCGATCCATACATCATCTTCAATAACCACATCTCCCCCATCAGTGCCTTGGTTTTTAATCAACTCATACCTATTTTTATAGTTATGAATCGTTGCCATGATAGCTACATGTGGTGCGATTAGTACATTATCCCCAATTATTACTTTATATTTACGCCCGGAGATATCTGAATGTAGATTGACTAATGTATTGTTCCCAATCTCAATCGGCCCAGCCAAAGCCAACGCATTGATTACACAGTGATGCCCGATTTTTATCGGGCCAGAATCTGTGCTTATATATCTCAATTCACGAATTATCGTACCTCTACCGATTGTTATGTTGTAAAATAATTTCCACCATAATACTTTAATAGCCGTTATTAATTTGAGATAAAAAGGTTGTAGAGGGGGAAAATTTGTTCGAAGAATTGTCATAATTAAATTAAGAAAAGGAAATTGATTACCGTAATATGTCAGGGGTCTTCACCCCAAATCGATATCCCCACCAAGCAGCCCATTCATTGACAATGCGCAAAAGGGGTCGCAGTACATAAATGTCTCGATCCTTCATATTAATTGATTGTGGAACTGAATTGAAAATTACCGCCCCACCCCTTTTTAGAAAAACCGCGAAGTAGGTGATTGTGATAAACATTGCATGAAGAATTGTAGGAATTTGTTTCTTTGCTAGAGAATCATTACTAGGAATCAAAGTTTTTTGTGTGCCATATCGTAGTGATTGTTTGATAAATGACCGTAATGTAGAAACATTATGATGTCTTACTACTGCCCTTAGGTTTAATGTAACACCTAAATTAGTTTTTTCGACCATTCTCATGGCGAGTTCTGTGTCTCCCCCTGAAGGAATGTCTTCCCTAAAGTAACCAATTTCATTATAAACTTGATGGCGAAATGCACAGTTACCACCAAGAACTCTTGGGATTTTCTTACCAGCATCTCGTTTAAGACTAAGAAATTGCTCATCCCAATATTTTTCTATAACATTATTTGGTTGAGCAGGAAGAATTTCACCCGCTACGCAACCGATTGATTGATCAGAAAAACTAGCAACCAATTCACGAAGCCAATTCGACTCAGCAACGCAATCTGCATCAGTGAATGCGACAATGTCACCTATGGCAGCGTTGATCCCTGTATTTCTGGCACCATATGCGTTTAAAACTTTTGTCTCGTTATGAACTTTAATCTTTCCAGAATTAGCATAGGGTTTTAAGACCTTTACAGTGTTATCTTTAGACTTGTTGTCAACAAAGATGATCTCCCGTCGGTCTTCTGGGTAGGTTTGGCCCAACAGGGATTCTACACATGCTTCTAAAGTCTTTTCGCCGTTATAAACGGGAACAATGATTGAAACAAAAGGTAAAGAAGACTCATTGATCATATATTATTAAGATGTTGAATGAATGATTGGTGATTTATTTAATAGTAAACCAGCTTTCCTGGCTTTAGAAGCGCCTAACACTGGTTCATAAACATAGCGAATAAATGAATTTTGTTTTTGAAAATTAGAAACAACATTTCTAGTATTATCGGTCGACGCATTATCTATCACAATTATTTCATAAGGTAGGTTTATTGATTCTTGGTTCAATAGACTTTCAAGAGTAAATTTCAATAATTGGCTCCGGTTATGAGTTCTAACAAGAATCGAAATTAACCAGATGTCCATTATTGTCTCGTTTCTTTTTGTGGTTTTTTTCTTAAATACTATGGATTGGTGATAGCCAGAAATTCTATATATTAACTGCTTTATTTGAGTAAATCCCTTGCTTTCGATCCAGTAAATGAATAATTCGGAACGTAGATCATAATCTAATTTCTAAAATCATCTGAGTTATTATTCCTTGGATTTCGGATATCAATAAACAAGAAAATCTCATTTGAAGATAAATGTGATCTTTTTGAAATCACGCTCCACCCTACGAGACATTTTTTCTTTGCCATAAACAAATAGAGATTATAATTTGAGCATAAAGAAATGATGATATCGGTTAAATTCGTTTCTAAAATGTTTGATGATTTTAAGATCTTTGTTCTTAATCATTTCTATAACAGCATCACCCGAAATATCCGAATATCCAATCTCCCAAAAATGTTCAACATCTATTGGATGAGATTTATATACGTTCCATTCTAATGTCTTTTGCTCCTCGAATGAGTCTATCTTCAATTCCAAGGATTTTTAATAAAGAAGCAATTCTTTGATGATTCGTCGGCAAACACGCATAAAATTGTTTCTTAAATATTATTAAAAATGCAACTCCATGAAACGAAGATGACACAATAAATTCTGCGTGTTCAATAAGTGACAGAAATTCAGTTGGTCCATCGTCAATAACCAGGACTTCAATTTCTTTATAAGTTTGGGCAGAGCAAGACTGGATGGCTTTCTTTAACCTAGTTGAACAATTAAATTTACGAATTATGACCGATACAATTGGTGAATTCATATCAATACTCATGCTTTGACAATTTTCGGTTGATTCTCTTCCGTTGTGAGTTCAGTAAATATGAAACAATTTTCGAAATCATTGTAATCATCACAATTAGAATATTCCATTTTTAGTAAATAGAGAATATGTTCCGAGAAACAAGAAATGAAAATTATTGCAGGTGATCGTTTGAACATTTTAATAATGGTCAAATATATGAACTGCCTGTGCCAACCTCCAATACAACTTCCAGGCAAGAGATGGATGATTTGATTGATAATTGATGATATCCCATTTCATAATCAAGGGAACTTTTTTCATAGGCAAAGATAATATCGTATTTACTTCATCATTAAGAATCGTGGAATTCTTATCCCAATTCAGATGCTCTTTTGCATAATTTTCAGCATTGTTTTGCCACAAGGACAAATGATTTCGGTCATCAACACAAAATTGCATTTGCTCAGCAAGCTTATGAATATTACATTCTGTTTCTGGCCAATAGAATTTATCTTTTCGATATTGAATTTTTTCGACAGGAACAAGCCAACCATTTACGCCATGGATGATAAATTCATTACAGGGTGCTGTATCGGTTGTCATAACCGGCAAACCACAGGATAACGCTTCAACGAAACTTAGTCCTATTCCATCTAGCCTGGTTGGATATACATAAACATCGCCAAGATGATATAAACCAGGGGCTTTTACTGTTAATTCAATAAATCGAATACGAGTGTCAGTTCGGATGAGTTCAGCTATTTCTTCGCCATAATTTTCAACGGGTACTTGTGAATGGATTATTAATCGGGCAGGTCCAGAGACTTCTTCAAAAGCCCTGACAAGGAGGTCAGTACCTTTACGTAAATTTAATCCGCCCATACCTGCCGAATGAAAAAAAACTAATTCATCACCTGAGGCATGATTTTGAGGCCTGAATAAATTTGTATCCGTTCCCCAAGGAATATATTGTGCCCTAGGATGCCATTTAAATACAGAGTAATGCCTTTTTGTATTGCACCATACTGCATCATAGATAGAAAACCAACGAATCATCCTTGGGGTATAGTAATCCACGTATGATACGGTATGCACTCCAAATTCATTAGCCCAGATAACCGGCTGCCACCAGTGTTCTTGTTCATTAAATAGTATCAATTTGATATGGTGTTGATATATCCATTGTTCAAAATCATCTCTATTAATTTCGACAGAACCGGGCGCTGTCCATCTGACGTTCGGAGTGTCCCAATAAGGGTCACCAATGCCAAAGGATTCTCCCCCGCGTGCATATATAAATACACGATGTTGTTTGGATAGTGTATCGAAATATGCTTTCGATACGTACGCGGCACCCCGTTCAAACCAAGTGGTGACAATGCCAATATTCATTTATCAGGACCAAAATTATCCGCAGTTTTGAATCTTCGCTGATAATAATTATATGAAAAGTTGGCAATCGGTAGAGGATGAGAAATCATATCTGACAATCATCAAGATCAATTAAATGTTTTCTTCTTAATATTACAAACTGCGCAGACGTTAATTCTTTTTGATTTTGGTCGAAGACATCTTCTATAGAGAAATCCTTTAAATTATTCAGTATTGGGAGCATCTCTCTATGTAAAATATGTTTAGAGGCATTAGCCTTATGAAGACTCGTATAAAGAATTGCATAATCACGAGAACAAGAAAAAATATCATCTAAAGTTTTTCGAAAATCTTCATTAGGAATAATATGGTAAAGAACGTCTAAACAAATTGTAAGATCAGCTTTGAAAAACCCCCTGTTTAGAAAGCATATTGGATCATATATCATAAAACTCTTGGTTTTATCATTCTTAAATTTGTTCATGCATGTTTCTATTGCTGTTTGTGAAATATCCAAACCCAAGTATTCTGGGTATTTCGCCAAATTCAATTGATTTCCATCTCCACAACCAAATTCAATAACTGATTTAATATTCCGATTTTGTACGAAAGTGTTCAGGAAATTAGCCTTGTAAGTTGCTAGAATCCCGTAAGATCCAGAGCCAGAGTTTCCACCATTGGAGTACCTATCTTCCCAATAGCTTTTATAATCAAAAGACTTCTCACGAGAAAGCTTTGACAAAAATTTATTCATTCGGCTTCTTCGTAATTTTTATTAGCTATTCTCACTGTATATTTCCCATTTTGTTCTACAAAAAGCAACGCATGTTTTCGAATCTAAGATTCGTCCATTACCATAAACGTCCACCGCATTTATTTCCAAAGTCGCAGCATTTTCTACGTAATCCTCAAGTCTGTTATAGTTTCCTTCTCGTTCGGCAATCCAAATGTGAATATAATAGGTACCATTTATGAGAGGAAAATCTTCAAAATGACACTTAAGAACACTTTTGCCTTTGACAGAAACGCTCTCAGTCAAATTTTCCCATGTATATCCTCTAATTAGCTGAGACTTAAATTGATTCCCAATCAAGACGCCAACTATTCCACTTCTAAGGGCTCCTTGGACTCTTATTTCAACAGTAAAACTATCGCCCATCGAAATAAAATTTGTTTTTTGCCCTGTTTTATCAATAATATGAATTTCGGTCGCTCTTATGTTACCTTCCCCTTGGCGGTCATTTCTTTCTCGAAGGGAGATATTCAGCTTTCTTTCATCCGTTTTATAATAAAACTTTATGCTTTCGTGTACTTCACTAAGAGTTAATAAAGAGCCTTGAGATAACACAATCGCCTTCGAACACAAACCTTCAACAGCAGCCATATTATGGCTTACAAACAATACCGTTCTTCCCTCCTTACTCGCCACATCCCCCATCTTACCAAGACATTTCCTCTGAAATTGTGCGTCCCCCACCGCCAGCACCTCGTCCACCAGCAAAATATCCGCTTCCAGGTGGGCAGCCACAGCAAACGCCAGCCGCACATACATGCCGCTTGAATAGCGCTTGACGGGCGTATCGATGAACTTTTCGATTTCAGCAAACGATACGATCTCATCAAACTTCCGCTGCACCTCTTCTTTTGTCATTCCTAAAATGGCGCCGTTCAGGTAGATGTTCTCGCGCCCGGTCAGCTCGGGATGAAACCCGGTGCCCACTTCCAGCAGGCTGGCTATGCGCCCTTTCACTTTTACTTCTCCGCTGGTTGGGGCAGTCACGCGCGAGAGGATCTTGAGCAGCGTGCTCTTGCCGGCGCCGTTGCGCCCGATGATGCCCAGCACTTCGCCCTGCTCGACTTGAAAGCTCACGTCTTTTAGCGCCCAGATCATCTCGCCGTCCTGGTTGCCGTGCTCCACCTGCCCGATTTTCAGCAGCGGGTTGGGTTTGCCGCGCGCCTTCGCCCACCACACATTCAGGTCGCGGGAGAGCGTCCCTGTGCCGATCTGGCCCAGACGGTAGGATTTGGATAAATTCTCAACAGAAATGACAGTTTTACTCATTTACACCGTATCCATGAATGTGGCTTCAACGCGGTTGAAGATCACAACGCCAACCATCACGATCATGACCATAAAACCAAAGCTGTACAGCAGCTGCATCAGGTTGAAGGAGCCGGCGCCCAGGTATGCGTAGCGGAAAGCTTCCACGATCGGGGTCATCGGGTTGAGTTTGATCAATATCTGAAAACGCTCCGGGATCGAGTTCATTTATATAAGCCCGTAAAATCGCAAGTCATAAAGGGCATAAGCAAATTGTGAAAAGTATGCACATGAAATAAGAAAAATATAAACCCATTTAAATTTCTTTTTACCTAGGTAATTTTCATCGTGCCAATCCAGCAAAGAGATTGAAATAACAAAGAATGAGGTGTAATTAATCAATGACCAAATTTCTCGCGCGGGTAAAACTAGTCCAAGAATAATAACAGGAAGTATCGCTGATAATATGAAGAGTTGTCCTTTCCATATTTTTGATAAAAGCAAATAGATGGCAAAAATGAAATAACTAATCACAATCATGCCTTGAATCATATCGGGGATGCTTCCTCTTATGCCTAAAATAATTGTCCCTAATAGCCCATCGCCTAAAAGCAATGATGTAACGGGTGTAATACCTTTATGTGGTTGAAAATACCGCAAAAACGTGTCATGTTCCAAAATACCTAGGAATATATATAGAAGTGTTGGAAATCCTGTTAGCAAGACCATCCACCATTTAATCTTCTTTTCGAAAAACGCAATTGGAATTAGAAAAATTAAGAAAAACAAAGAAGATTTGTGAATCAATGGAAGTAATGAAACTGTTATTATAAAAATTAAAGTATTATTTTTAACATATGACCAAAAACAAAGGACTGTAAATAACAATAACAGTGCATTTGCCCTAGGATATACAGACATAGTGACACCTACGAAGGGAAACATAGCCCATATAAGAGTCATTTCTACTGTCTTTTTTACATTCAATAACTGGAATAATTTATGCATAAATGCAACAGCTACTATGTAACTTACAAATGAAACAAATTGTCCAATCATCGCTGGTTCGATTTGTGGAAACAACTCAGTTAATCCACGCACAATCGCAGGATAAAGAGGTTGAATTGCAGGTTCAAATGCTCTCAGATCATTAACAACACCAAAATATTGTGTGCTGTCAGTATTTTCAAGCCAGTCAATTCCGGAAATAGAATATAACAGGGCGACTGATATCCATACAATTGAGGCTATAAGCATCCAAAGCAAAAAATTATTTATTCTGGTGTTTTGTGATTGCATTCCCTTTTTCATATTTTTATTAGTTCCTTGAACATATAGAATAATTCAATTTGAATTTAAGGTAATCATTTGTTCTAAACCCAAAAAACTGGACAAAAATTTGGATAAATTTTCAACAGAAATGACAGGTTTGCTCATTTACACCGTATCCATGAATGTGGCTTCAACGCGGTTGAAGATCACAACCCCAACCATCACGATTATGACCATAAAACCAAAGCTGTACAGCAGCTGCATCAGGTTGAAGGAGCCGGCGCCCAGGTATGCATACCGGAAAGCTTCCACGATCGGGGTCATCGGGTTGAGTTTGATCAATACCTGAAAACGCTCCGGGATCGAAGACAGCGGATATATGACCGGCGTGGCATACATAATAAGCTGTATGCCGAACTGCACCAGGAAGCGCAGGTCGCGGTATTTGGTTGTCAAAGAGGAGATCACGATCCCAAAACCCAGCCCCAGCCCGGCCATCATCAAAACCAGCACGGGTGTCAGCAGGGTCCACAAATTTGGCTGGAACGCGAAACCGCGCAGGGCAAAGTATCCCATAAAAACCAGGAAAAGGCCGAACTGGATCGCGAATGTGATCAGGTTGGAGATCAGGATCGAGACCGGCACTGCCAGGCGCGGGAAGTACACCTTGCCAAACAGGTTGGCGTTGTTGACAAACGTGTTGGAAGTCTTGGTTAAACACTCGGCGAAATAGGTCCAGATGACCGTGCCGGACATGTAGAATAGGAACTGCGGCAGGCTGTCGGTGGGCAGCTTGGCGATGCTGCCGAAAATGACCGTGAAAGTGATTGTGGTCAGCAGCGGCTGGATCAGGTACCACAGCGGGCCCAGGATGGTCTGCTTATAGACCGAGACAACGTCGCGCCGCACGAACAGCATCACCAGGTCGCGGTAGCGCCACAGATCGCCCAGGTGCAGGTCAAGCAGGCGGCGCTGCGGCTTGATGATCATGTCCCAATTTTCGGGTGCTTCCGCCATCTTGGTTTCAATTTCTTGTTCGATTATTTCTGTCATGATTGTGTTTTGTATTCCGTTTTTTCCGTGCTCCGCCCTTGTGACATCGCGCTGCTTAATGTCAGCCATAAAAAATAGTATAAATCGGTTCGCGGGGCTTGGGTCTGCCCGGCCCCATCAGTCTAACGCCGAGTTTTCCGCTGGATCTGCTCTGCGGGTAATTCCAATCTTTTGAATTGATCGTGTAACAGCTCAAGCAATATTCTAACCCGTTTTTGCCCGGACAGCGTTAGATCAAAAATGCCCCCATATCCAGCAAAAGGCCCTTCCCGTACAATAACTGCATCGCCTTTTTTATATTGGCCGCTCGTTTCGTTATCCGTTGCATTGATCTCTTCCACTCGTTGACGAATAAGTTGGATTATTTGGTCGGGCACAACAGCTATTTTGTGGTCAAAACTGATCATTCTGATGATGCCGGGCATCCATTTTATCTCGGGCTCTCCGATCTTTTCATTGTCCGCGTGAATAAATAAATATCTTGGGAAATAGGGTTTGATTTTTTGTGATCGCGGATTTACAGGATTCACGTTGATCGTCGGGAAAAACGATTCAATTTTAAGTTCGCAAAGCTGGCGTGCCACAAAATTTTCCTTGTGTGGTTTCGTATATAACGTATACCAATTCTTTGTCATTTGCTCCATAAGATCTGTATTCTCCTCCCTGTTCCGCCATTTATTTGAATAATGAAGCTCATTTAATAAACTCCCCTTCACCGCCTGCCCAATAGGATTTAAACATGCTCAATTCATCATCCTTATTATAGGATAGAAATAAGCCCTTTAGGTATCCTCCAATTGGTAATATCATGGTCGATTAAGTGCTATTTGTTTTTACAGATCTGCGTTAATTGGAATTTTAAGTGTTCTTCAATCGGGCTGATCAAAACGGTTTCATTCGACTATTGAATATGTTTGCGCTTTGAAAGTTTTTTAATTTCCAGCCCCATTTCCAATTTATCGTGCTCCGCCCTTACGGCCATCTTTTCAGATGCCGCCCCAATCCTGCCTGACACAGTTTTGAATTACTCGCCTCCTGGCAGGTGTTTCAGCGCTGATTTGTCTAAACAA
Source organism: Pelolinea sp. (assembly GCA_030655835.1). GTDB lineage: Bacteria > Chloroflexota > Anaerolineae > Anaerolineales > Anaerolineaceae > Pelolinea. Next base: position 1,204 of record JAUSPC010000154.1, on the reverse strand, counting down.
TTTACCTGGCAGGCAATTCAAGCCAAATAAACTATTCCCATCCGCCCATCCCTAATTCACGCAAAATATTTTACATCCAACTATCAAACAGTAAATAATATACCACTAAAAATATTCTGAAGTGAGATGCATCCAAACCCAAACAACAGCATAAACATCATGTTAACATCTTCTCGCTGCCCTTGATCATTGAATTCACCCATCAGGACCATTTAGAAAAACGGGAAACCGGCTGATCAGGAGTCATCCTCCATCCACTCTATCCCGTATATGCCATGCCCCCAAATTTAGTACCACTCATAAGCAGACACAATTGGGAAAAAGAAGCCAATAATATCAACCAGCTGCGTTTATTGCATAAACCTCGGATTATCCTGAGCGAGATAAAGAAAATCGGTTGATACCTTCAGCCGGATATTCCCCTCCCCGGCAAATAATATTAACGTGCCAGGTTCACGTCATATTCATTGCGCCTGCCTGTCTCTGTATTTCCTTCCAGCCGCCCTATTCGCATTTTTATCTCAAGCTGTGATGAGTTATTTGCAACCTTAGCCGCTTCCCGTTTAGCAAAGTCATCCATCCTCGCGCTGCACCTCTCCCCGGCTTGACAAAATGTCTACCCCGGTGGTGTCCCTTTCCCTGATCCCAGCCTTTTATCCACATTTACCTCCCGCAGCGCCCCTTCCAGCGCGCTCATGAATCCCTCCCGCTCCATCTCTTCCTTCGTGGGCGCCTTCCCCGGCTTTGCGTGCCCCTGCAGTCCGGACATTCGCAGCACATACAGGGATGTCTTGAGTTTGGTAGCCTCGTCCCCGTGCACCAGCGCTTTCCGCACCACCTCGATCGCCGTCTCAACCATCTCGCTCAGCGCGAACATGTGCTTATCCCGTATCTGCGCTCGCCGTAGCTGCAGCGCCATAATAAAATCCGCATCCTGGTTCCGCCAACGGCTGATCGTTTGCCGCGCCGCCCCTACCTGCTCGGCGGTCTCCCCATCCGCCATCCCGCTCAATATCAGGTCAATTGCTTTCTCTTGTTTCGGGCTGATAGTTCGTTTCATCTTTCCTCCCTTTATATCCTCCTATAATATGGAAAAATGGCGTGTAATACAACCTGTTAAAAGCGGAATCCCCCTCTCAATCACCCCATCCCCCATTAATCCCCCATTATCTAACCCCAATATCCCCCCTATTTTTTATTAAAT
>JAUSPC010000150.1 GCA_030655835.1 Pelolinea sp. | reverse complement strand
TCCGGCAAATGTTCCCAAAATCCCTGCAAACATTCCTGCAATTGTTGACGGGCGCGGGCTAATCGGCTTCTGATGGTACCGATGGGCGAGCTGATAACCTGAGATGCTTCTTTATACCCTAATCCCTGCACGTCAACCAAGATCACAGCCACTTTAAACTGTTCCGGCAGCCGATCAATACAGAGCTGGATGGCTTGTTCCAGTTCTTTTTGCTCAAAATCCTGTTCGGGCAAGCTATCTTTGTCTTCTAACCAAATTGGATCTTCAATTTCCTCACCGCTTTCATCATCGAACACGCTCAAAGGTTGGGTTGGTTTACTTTTTTTGCGGCGGAATTCATCATAACAATTATTCGCGGCAATTCGAAGAAGCCAGGCACGGAAGGAACCGCCCCGGAAGGAGCGGATATTTTTATAGGCACTGATAAATGTATTTTGAGAGGCATCTTCAGCGGCCATCTCATCATTTAGCATACGAAAAGTGAGATTAAAAACCTGTTCCTGGTATGTGAGAACCAAGCGATTAAAGGATTCTACATCACCCTTTTTTGCATTGTTAATGAGAGTTGATTCATCCACCATAGATTCACCCTTCGAACAGATTATAAACCTATCAAATCAAAAATAATTCGTTTGCAATCTAAGGAATTTAATTCTAAACTAATAATAGAGATGTCAAACCAGTTCACCACTTTTATTGGAGTAGAAGTGAGCGCAGATCGGACGCGCCCTTTTACCTATGCGGCAATTGATGAAGATCTTGCCATTCATGCCCTCGGTCATGGAAAATTGAAAGATGCTTATGCTTTTCTGGCAGGACAATCAAACGCCCTGGCAGCGATCAACTCACCCATGTCAACCAATAAGGGATTGGTAAAAAGGGAAGAAATCCGAAAAAAACTATCTGCTAATTCATATTTAGGAAAATGGGTAAATTTAAGGCTTGTGGAATATGAGTTATTAGAACGAGGGATCAGAGTGCCGCGAACACCTAATTCAAAGAAAAAAAGCCCGCGCTGGATGAAATTAGGGTTCCACCTTTTTGAAGAATTAGATAAGTTAGGATATGCAATTTATCCAAACTTATTATCAGAAAAGCAATTCTTCGAATGTCAGGGAGAAGCAGCTTTTTGGAACCTACTCGGCCACGCCCCACTCAAAGAAGGGTCACTTGAAGGCTGCCTACAGCGGCAGATGGTCCTATTTCTGGCAGGGATGCCTGTCACGAACGCAATGACCTTCTTTGAGGGAATCACCCGCCACCGGCTGCTCAACAACCAACTTCCAATGGATATGGTCTACTCCGCCAGCGAATTGAACGCATTAATTGCCGCATACACCGCATTTTTAAGCGGCACACAAGCGGACAAGGTGATCCATATTGGTGCAGAAGAAGAGGGGATCATCTACCTTCCAGATAATCCGATCTGAATTAGCCGCATTTAACTTGACACAAAATCACGAATCGGTATAATCGTTGCTAACAAGCTTGCCCGGACATCCAATCCGGCGCCCAATTGGGCAGCTGTCTGCGCAGGGGCTGGTTTCAGCCGTAAGCAGACCGGAGCATCCGTTATCGCGGGAACAAGGCCGCTTTTGAGCGGTGAATGCAGGTGGCACCACGGGAACCCCTCTCGTCCTGTCAGGCGAGGGGAAATTTATTTAACCAAATAAGTAGAGGTGCAGATGATCGATATAAATATTGTGCGAGATAATCCCGAAATTATCAAGAAATCCCTTGAAAAACGCCAGTTGGACCCAATTGTCATAGATCAGCTTGCAGAGCTGGACATAAAATGGCGTGCTAGTTTAACAAAGGTCGATGCCAAGAAAGCGGAACGCAATAAGGTTTCGAAGGAAATTGGAAAACAAAAAAGTGAATCTAAAAATGATAGCAAAACACTAAACCTAAACGTCAATATAGTTATTCAACCAATCGTATTGAAAATGCGCAATTTAAGTGGTGAAATTACTGCTCTCGATGCAAATACCAAAGCTATCGAACTGGAAATTCATAAACTAATCTCGACTATTCCCAATATCCTGGATGAATCCGTTCCGCTTGGAAAAGATGAATCAGAAAATAAGGTGGTGCGGCAGATCGGCGAGAAACCAAGTTATGGTTTTACCCCTCTCCCACACTGGGAATTAGGTCCCAATCTGGGCATCATGGATTTTGAACAAGGGGTCAAGATAACCGGATCCCGATTTTATGTATTGAGCGGCGCCGGAGCACGACTGCAGCGGGCGCTGATCGCCTGGATGCTTGATCTCCACCGCCGACAGGGATACCTGGAAAAGTATCCCCCATTCATGGTTAAAGAGGAAACCCTGTTTGCCTCCGGACAACTTCCTAAATTTGAAGATAATCTTTATCACGATCATGAAGAAGACCTGTGGATGGTGCCGACAGCTGAGGTCCCGCTGACTGGCATCCATATGAATGAATTTTTAGAGTATGAAGCCCTACCGAAGCGCTACACTGCTTATACACCCTGCTTCCGCAGAGAAAAAATGAGCGCAGGGCGCGACGTCCGCGGTATCAAACGGGGACACCAATTTGATAAGGTGGAGATGTACATCTACAGCAAACCTGAGGAGTCCGCGCAGGAACTCGATAAAATGCTGGCTGACGCAGAACAAACCTGCAAAGACCTTGGGCTAACCTACCGGGTCATTCAACTATGCACCGGTGATATGGGGTTCAACTCTGCCATTACCTATGATGTAGAAGTCTGGGCACCCGGCTGTGATGAGTGGCTGGAAGTTTCTTCCGTTTCTAATGTGACCGATTTTCAAGCTAGCAGCGCGAATATTAAATTCAAAGATGAAAACGGCCGAAAGGATTACCTGCATACGCTGAATGGATCTGGATTGGGACTACCGCGCACATTGATCAGTGTGATGGAAACATTCCAGCAATCAGACGGCAGTATACAAATACCTGACGTATTGAAACCATGGATGGGTGGACTGGAAATAATTGAAAAAGAAACAGAATAAAGAACTTTTTCGAGGTCTTATAGGCGCATTATTATTCATATTGTGCGCCTGTTCTTTCAGCGATATAGACATTTTTTCTAATGGAGTTGGATTAACGCCATCCATGACCTGGATCACGCAGATCGTGATCTTGTTTACTATGATCGTAGGGTTGGTTGGGTTGTTCTTTGTGGTCATCCCGGGATTGACCATCATATGGATCAGCGCTCTGACTTACGGGATCTTAACCGGTTTTAATACCCTCTCAATTATTCTTTTTATTCTAATTACCGCCTTAATGCTGCTAGGGAATGTCCTCGATCAATTATTGATGGGGGCAAAAGCAAAAAAAAGCGGCGCGTCCTGGTCAAGTATCTTTATCTCAACCGGCGCTGCTTTTATTTTCAGTATTCTTTTTCCACCTTTTGGGGGATTGATCGCCGCACTGATCGCGTTAATGGTTTTGGAAATCATCCGCTTAAAGGATTGGAGGAAGGCCACGCAATCTTCCAAAGAGATGGCTATCGGTTGTTTGAGCGCCATTGCGCTTCGCTTTTTGATCGGTATGGTGATGATCGGAATTTGGATTATCTGGGCAGCTCAAAGCGGGCAATCAATTTTTATACCCTAATCATTTTCCAGGTACAAAAGACAATCGCAAGAAATAGATATTTTCTCTTGTTGTGTAAATGGACGGAGTTCAGATCAGATACTAAGCAAAGAAAAACCTGCTTTCAAAAACCAGGTATTATTATTTCCGCTGGATAGCGGCTTTATACAGAGCGATCGATCCGGCTACCGCAGCATTTAACGAAGCTACTTTGCCGGTCATTGGAATGTACGCAATATGATCACATTTCTCGCGTACCAGCCGGCGCAATCCCTCGCCCTCGCTACCCACCACAACTGCCAAGGGCCCTTTGAGATTGATCTGCTCCAGAGATTCCGCGGAATCATCCATATCCAACCCAACCACCCAGGCACCCTTTTCTTTGAGCTCATCAATCGCCTGAGAAATATTCATTTGCGCGATCAAAAGATGCTCACTTGCACCAGAGGAGGCGTTGACAACCGCGGGGGTGATCCCTGCCGCCCGGTGGACAGGAATGATAATTCCATGAACCCCAAATATTTCCGCGCTTCGGATCAGTGTGCCCAAGTTCTGCACATCATGAATTTGATCAATCAGCAAGAAGAACATTGGTGTCCCAGAAACCTCAATTTGGTCAAGAATTGCAGGAAGATCCGTATACGGATATCCACTGGTCTCAAGGGCAACTCCCTGATGATGTTCAGAAATATTGGAAAGATAATTCTTGTCTACGGCTTCAATGCTGATATGTTTTTTCTGTGCGAGCTTTTGAATATCTTCAATTCTTCCTTTTACATCAGATCCTTTATTTACCAACAGTCTGAAATAATTTCTGCGTTCAGCGCGCAGACACTCATATACCGGGTTACGTCCTGTGATCCATTCTTTCATTTCCAGGTCCAGGTACTTCCTGTTTTCTCGTCTTCAACCTGTACACCTAACTCAGCCAATCTGTCACGAAGCATGTCGGACAGTTCCCATAGTTTATTATCGCGTATCTGTGCACGCACCTCAACCAGCAGATCAATGAACGCGTCCGCACCTTGTTCGCCGTTTTGAGTGGTGCCTAGTGTGAGACCGAGCACATCGGTTAAAGACTTGAGCATCCCCTGCGCATCCTTCAAATTCTCTTCTGAAGCCCCTTCCGCGCGGGATTGATTGATGACCCGTACCATGTCAAATAGGTTGCCTAATGCTCCGGCGGTATTGAAATCATCGTCCATTGACCCTTCAAACCCGGTCTTGGTTTTTTCCATCTGAGCCGCGAGTGCTGCTTTTCCATGTTCAGATAAACCCGGGGCTTCCAATTGAGCAGTTTTTAGACCAGATTCCAACCGATCCAAAGCCTTTTCAGCTTGACCAATAACTTCATCATTAAAGGTAAGCGGGCTGCGGTATCCGGAATTCAACACCATCATGCGCAGCGCATCCGCTTTGTGTTTTGACAGGAAATCTTCGATCGAAATGAGGTTTCCAACAGATTTGGACATCTTTTCGCCGCTCAGTTGGAGCATTCCATTATGGATCCAGTAGCGCGAGAATTGTTTTTCAGTCAGCGCTTCAGATTGGGCAATTTCATTTTCATGATGGGGAAAGATCAGATCATTCCCACCACCGTGTATATCGATCTGCTCGCCCAAGTGATTGATACTCATCGCGGAGCATTCTATGTGCCATCCAGGACGTCCCAACCCCCAGGGGCTTTCCCAGGAAGGTTCACCCGGTTTGGCCGCTTTCCACAAGGCGAAGTCCATCGGGTTTTCTTTTCTTTCGTCGATCCCAATGCGCGCACCAGCCTGCATATCTTCCAGTTTACGCCCTGATAATTTCCCATAATCTTTCAGTTTGTCGACCCGGAAATATACATCTCCATCAACCGGATATGCATATCCTTTATCGATCAAACCTGAGATCATCTTAAGGATGTTTCCCATTTCGGTGGTTGCGCGCGGGTTAAGCGTTGCGGGAAGGATGTTCAGAGCTATAAGATGCGCGTCATACTGGTCTATATAGGTCTGGGCTAAGGTGTATGGATCGATATTTTTTGCGTTGGCACGTTGGATGATCTTGTCATCCACGTCCGTATAGTTCATGACGTGGCGTACACTATATCCACGATATTGAAGGTATCGGCGAATGATATCAAAAACAAGCGCCGACATGGCATGTCCCACATGGGCATTATCATACACTGTCGGACCGCACACATACATGCGTACCTTGTTGGGTTCGATTGTTTCAAAGTCTTCTTTATTGCGTGAGAGCGTGCTGTATACCCGTAATCCCATACCAACAACTCCTATGGATTATTTATCAACCTTATTTTTTCCTTCAGGTTTGGAGAAGATCATTCGTCCGGCAGCGGTTTGAAGCACTTTCGTGACAGACACCTCGATCTCTTTTCCCACATAATTCTTTCCATCTTCGACCACGACCATCGTGCCATCATCAAGATAGCCTACTCCCTGCCCTAATTCTTTCCCCTCCTGGATCACGCGTACGATTAGACCTTCACCCGGCAGAAGGATGGATTTGACTGCGTTGGCAAGGTCATTAATGTTCAATACATGCACTCCCTGCAATTCCGCGACACGGTTAAGGTTGAAATCATTGGTCAATATGGGCGCCTTCATCTGCCTTCCAAGCATGACCAGTTTTTCATCAACTTCTTTCACCCCTTCCACATCAATGTCCGCAATGGTTGTTTTAATGGCATGGTCTTTTTGAAGTTCAGCAAGAACTTCCAACCCGCGTCTGCCGCGCTGACGGCGCAGGTTTTCAGCTGAATCCGCAATATATTGGAGTTCATTTAACACAAACCTGGGAATGATCAGATTTCCCGGCACAAAACCAGTTTTTGCGATATCCACTATGCGTCCATCAATAATGACGCTGGTATCGATCAGGATTGATCTTTCATGTTCCCATTTGCCTGAATTGCTGTCTCGCGAAGGTTTAGATCCCCGGCGGAGGATCGAGAACATATCATGGAAGTCTCCCTGGCGGCCAACCGCGATAGCGACGCCCAAATAGCCGAATAGCACTGCTGCCACAAAGGGGAGCACACTGCCAAATGGATCTGGCAAATTGATGATGGGGATCGTGAAAAGCGCGGCAATAACCAAGCCAACGACCAGACCGACCAAAGCTAACAAGAGAGTCTGCCCGGATACCTTGGTAAGGTATGAGCGCATTTTCAATATGGGATATAGGGTAATGTATGGCATTATGAGAAATCCAAGCGCTGCTAAGACCGCAGCCCCACCAATTGCATATGGTAAGGGATTTAGATCACTAGCAATAATTCCAACAAGTTTTTCTCCTAAATAAAAGCCGGCAAACGCGAATAAAATAAAACCTATGAATCGAAAAATAATTGCAGTCGTTTTCATTAAAATTCCTTTCTTGCAGATTGTTAAAGTACTGTGGTAAATAAAATAATTATATTTTTGATATTATCATGCGCAAATAGAGAAGTCAAATAAAATGTTTGTTAATATTTTCAAGAAAAGGTTGATTTTCATTGATGGATCTAAACATTAATCGAAATTCCATATTAATTAATATTAACATTTACCATCCTATCCTCCAAGTGCCTGCAATCATCATTCAATCAAAAAACGTATGACGCAAGTCATATAAATTGTAGTTTTCATTTCCGGGTGAAAAGTGACTGGAAGCACATGGTTTGATAACCAATATCTATTAAACTTATATTATGGCAAAATTCAATTTAAAAGAACAACAGGAATCCATTCCACAATTCATTAGGTTCCTTATTGTCGGGACATCCGGTACCCTGATCGATTTTCTAATACTGATAATCCTAAAAAACTTTGGTTTTCACACATTAACCGCAAATGCCATCTCTTTTTCTGCGGGCTTGGTCAATAATTATTACTGGAACAGCCATTGGACATATAAAGATACTTTTGGAAAAAGGTCACTGGATCAATTCTTGAAGTTTGCAGTTGTTAGCCTGTTGGGGTTGGGGTTTAATTCATACATTCTCTTTTTATTGGAAACGCCAATCGAAAAATTATTAGGCATACCCGGTCTTGGCTATTTACCCGCCAAAGTCATTGCTACTGCTGTAGTACTTTTCTGGAATTATCTGGCAAATCGAAAATGGACATTCAATTCATCAAATAACCCGCTCATCAAAGGAGAATAGATGGATACAGAAAAAAACACCTTTCATGAAAAAGCCCACTCATCGCTTGATAAAAAGATCTTTTGGCATTTCACAACTGCTCATGTGATCGTTCTGTTTCTGATGGGTGTATCCCTGACGCTGCATCTGATAAACATAAACACGATCGGAGATGCGAACCTGTATTACACGGCTGCGGTGAAAAGTATGCTTCAATCATGGGACAATTTTTTCTTCGCGGCAGCTGAACCGGGAGGATCAGTAACAGTAGATAAACCCCCGCTCGGGTTATGGATCGAAGCTCTGTCCGCATTGATCTTCGGGGTGAATGGGTTTGCGGTATCTCTGCCAAATATTCTCGCTGGCGTTTTCTCTCTCCCAATTCTTTTTGTCCTGGTCAGGAAACAATTTGGTTCCCTGGCTGGCATTATCAGTGTGGTCGTGTATACCATCACACCAATCGTTCTGGCCACAGATCGGAATAACACCATCGATGGAATGCTGGTCTTCACACTCCTGCTTGCCGCATGGGCTTTTACCCGTGCTACCGACAAAGGAAGATTGTCCTGTCTCATCCTGGGTTCGATTTTGATCGGACTTGGGTTTAATATAAAAATGCTGCAGGCATATCTTGTGCTGCCAGCATTCTTGTTACTTTTCCTTTTAGGAACGCAAATCCGATTTAGAAAAAGGATCTTATATCTTGGGATCTCCGTCGTGGTGATCATTGCGGTATCTTTATCCTGGGCACTGATCGTTGACCTTACCCCGACTGGTGAGCGCCCCTATGTTGGCAGCAGCGAAAACAATTCAGTTTTAGAACTGATCATTGGACATAATGGACTTTCACGCCTAATTGGAAAAGGTAAAAATCCATATGGCTTACAGGACACATCCAGCCCTGCTCCCGGTCTAGCTCCTGATTCCCCACCTCAGAGCCCCCTGCCACCGCAAGATGCTCCTTTCGCCAATAACACCCAAATACCCGGCCAGCCTCCTCGTGGAGGACAGCCCCCACCACAACCTGGAGGGAATGCATTCGCCAACGAAACGGGGACACCCGGAATTTTCCGGCTTTTCAAAGAACCCATTGGCAAGGAAATGAGCTGGCTGCTGCCTTTCGCGCTTTTCAGTATGATCATGCTCGCATTTTCTGAACCTATATCCTTCAGAAAAATGACATTATCTCATAAAGGCATAATTTTATGGGGCGGATGGTTATTAACCTGTGCGGTTTTCTTCAGTATCGCGGATTTTTATCACGCATATTACATGATCATGTTAGCACCCCCGCTCGCTGCACTCGTTGGGGCTGGTTTTGCATGGTTATCGGATTTTGCAGAAGGCACAGATTGGAAAAAAGGCGCATTAGTATTCGCACTTCTGTTGACGCTTATCTTCCAAATCTACCTTGCGTTAGAGTACATTGCTTTTTCTCCGCTTTTATTAATCGCAGCCAGTATTTCTGTTATCAGTTCAGCGGTACTGCTATTTTCCAGAAAACATAGCGTCTCTATCCTTTTTTCTATTATTCTGTTCACTTCCTCGCTTCTCATTCCGATGATGTGGACAATTCAAACAGTGTTAGAGGAGAACCCCCATTCAGGGCTGCCATCCGCATTCGCGGGAGAAAGCGGTGGGATACAGCGACAACCTGATCCCGAACAGGAAGATCCACGCCAAGAAAAACTGCTGGAATTCCTGTCAGAAAACACACAGGAGATCGAATATTTGGTTGCTGTTTCCAACGCCAACACTGGCGCTCCGTTTGTCCTCGCGACTGGACGGCCTGTGTTGTATATGGGTGGGTTCACCGGGAGTGATCCAGTGGTTGATACCGAAGACATTATAGAAATGGTCTCGGATGGTGACCTGCGTTATTTTTACTATCAAAATATTGACCAGGAAAAAGACCAGGAAATAAAGCGGTGGTTAAGGGACTCTTGTTCAGTGGTTAAAGAATTCAGCGAGATTCCACAGAGAAATCAAAGGCAGGATATCCCTAGAAATCAGCCTACAACAATATTGTTCGATTGTATTAATGGCTAGCCAACCTTAAGCACTTCATAAAGTGCTTTGATTGACAGGCATTGTGGCGCGTGTTAAAATTCCTCACTGCCCGCCCCCATCGTCTAGCGGCCCAGGACGTGGCCCTCTCAAGGCCAAAACAGGGGTTCGATTCCCCTTGGGGGCACTTTTTTTAGAACTGACCGATTATTAACTGGTCCAGTTCTTTTTTATGTGAACCAGCAGTAATGTTATTAACCTATTAGTAAAAAAAACTTTTTTTTACTAATATTTCAAATACAAGGACGATCGATTTGAGAAAATTGGTGAGGAGGAATAATGATCAGAGCAATTTCATTTACCAGTGAAGAAAAAATCAACAAAGATATTCCAATCGATGATTTTGCACAAATTCTCACGGATCCAAATTCGCTCCTGTGGGTGGACCTCTCGGGAGAACCCACCAAAAAAATCGAAACTATCTTAAAGGATACTTTCAATTTCCATCAATTATCGATCGATGACGCATTAATGGAAACACATGTGCCGCGCGTGGATGACTGGGATGCGTATGTATATCTCGTCCTGCGATCGGTCACTACAACAGAGGGTGAAGATATCCAGATCGGGATCCCAGAACTCGATATCTTTCTCGGGCCAAATTTTCTTGTTACTTATCATTCAGACCATATCAATGAAATTGAAACTCTTTGGAAGTTATGCAATCGAGACGAACGGTATCTCAAGAAAGGCGCCGCGAATCTTTTCTATCATCTGGCTGACGAAATGGTCAACCAATACATGCCAGCAATAGAACAGATGAACGAAGTGATCGATCAAATTGAGGATGACATCATTGACCATCCCAAAACAGAGATGCTGAGCCAGATCTTTAAATTGAAACGCACGATGCTGATGTTGAGGCGGACACTGCTACCTCAAAGAGAAGTGTTCAGTAAATTAGCCCGCGGTGATTTTGAGGTGATCCATGACCAATCTCGCGTCTATTTTCGAGATATCTATGACCACATGGTGCGGCTGGAAGAGATCAATGAAAGCCTGCGTGATCTGGTCAGCGGCGCTCTCGATACGT
>JAUSPC010000144.1 GCA_030655835.1 Pelolinea sp. | reverse complement strand
AGAGGAAGATTGCCACGTCGCTAAAAAGAAAAGACCTTCAACTCTCCGGCGGAGAGTTGTCAGCCCCGGCCCTTCCCAATACGCTACCTCATCCCCAGCCCTTCCCCTTTAAAAAAGGGAAGGGAGATTGATTGGGAAGATGCTGTACTGTTTTAAGGAGGAGATTGCCACACCTCGCTTCGCGAGGTTCGCAATGACATGAACTTGTGATTAGAGGGGGAGATCGCCATGCATCTTTCAGATGCTCGTGATGACAAGATCCAAGAGGAAGATTGCCACGTCGCTAAAAAGAAAAGACCTTCAACTCTCCGGCGGAGAGTTGTCAGCCCCGGCCCTTCCCCTTATCAAGGTGAAGGTTAATTTAGGGATTTTTCACTAGCAGGCCGAGATTCTTCCCGCCTTCGGCAGTCAGAATGACATGAAGGGTTAAAAGTTATCACCATATACATGTGCTGCGCAATTCACGATCATAAAAGAAAGATTGCTTCGGTATATAATATGTAAAGTAAATATCATTTCCGACGAAGGGGTATGCCCATTGGCAAGTGAAGCGAAAGCACGCATTAAGATTAACCGGCTATTGGAAAAGGCGGGGTGGCGGTTCTTTGATGATGAAAACGGAACCGCAAATGTCACCCTGGAAACTGGGACTAAAATCACCCAAAAGCAGGTGGACGCGTTTGGGGAGGATTTTGAGGCGAGCCATCACGGTTTCCTGGATTTTCTGCTCTTAGACGAAAAAGGATTTCCTTTCATCGTTCTGGAAGCAAAAAAAGAGGAGAAAAGCCCGCTGGACGGAAAAGAGCAGGCACGGACATACGCCCGCTCGCAAAATATGCGTTTTATCATCCTTTCAAACGGTAACCTGCATTATTTCTGGGATCTTGAGCGGGGCAGCCCGGAAGTGATCACCGAATTTCCTACCTGCTCATCGATCAAACACCGGCAGGCGTTCAAACCCAACCCCAAGAAATTGGCTGATGAGACGGTCGGAAGCGACTATATCGCCATATCCCAAAACCCGACTTTTCAAAAAGATCCGCGCTGGCTGGACGTAAAAGAGCGGGATGCTTTTGTTGCCGACCAGGGGCTGCGCATCCTGCGCGATTATCAGATTGAATCGGTTCAGCACCTACAGGCAAGTGCGGCGGAAGGGAATGACCGCTTCCTGTTCGAGATGGCGACGGGCACCGGAAAGACGCTGGTATCTGCAGCAGTGATCAAGCTATTCCTGAAAACAGGCAACGCCAAACGGGTGCTGTTTTTGGTTGACCGTTTGGAACTGGAAGACCAGGCATACAAGAACTTTGTGCGCTACCTGAAAAATGACTTTATCACGGTGATCTATAAAGAAAACCGTTCTGACTGGCGCAAGGCGGAAATCGTGGTGACGACGGTGCAGAGTTTGACATTCGATAACAAGTATATGCGCTTGTTCTCCCCCACAGATTTTGACCTGATTATCTCTGACGAAGCGCACCGATCGATCAACGGTAACAGCCGGGCAGTGTTCGAGTATTTTGTGGGCTATAAACTGGGATTGACCGCCACACCCAAGGATTATCTAAAGCACATTGATCCGGACGCACTCAGCCAACGCGACCCAAGAGCGTGGGAACGCAGGCAGCTGCTGGACACCTATAAAACATTCGGATGCGAAAGCGGCGAACCGACTTACCGCTTCAGCTTGATCGAAGGGGTCAAGGGCGGGTACCTGATCAATCCGATCGTAGCAGACGCGCGCACGGATATCACCACGCAATTACTCTCCGAAAAGGGGTACGCTGTGATGGTTGAGAATGATGAGGGCGAAGAAGAGGAGCAGGTTTTCTTCCAGACACAATTTGAGCGAAAATTCTTCTCGGAAAAGACGAACCAGATCATCTGTAAAACCTTCCTTAGGCACGCGCTGCGCGACCCCATTTCGGGGGAGGTCGGCAAATCGATCGTGTTCTGCGTGAGCCAGAAGCATGCATCGAAAATCACACAGATATTAAATCAATTCGCGGACGCGCTTTTCCCGGGAAAATACAATTCCGATTTCGCGGTGCAGATCACTTCGAATATTCCGGACGCGCAGCAGTACGCGGTCAATTTTTCCAACAACAACCTGAAGGGGCATACGCGCTTTCTGGACGCATACAAGACCAGCAAGACACGGGTATGCGTGACAGTGGGGATGATGACGACCGGCTATGACTGCCAGGATATTCTGAACCTGGCGATGGTGCGGCCGATCTTCTCGCCGACGGATTTCATCCAGATAAAGGGACGCGGCACTCGCACATTCACGTTCAGCTACACGCAAAAAGTCAACGGTAGACAGCAGGAAACACAAATCAAAAAAGAGCATTTCAAATTGTTCGACTTTTTTGCCAACTGCGAATATTTCGAGGAAAAATTTGATTATGACGAGGTGATCAAACTGCCGATAGAAAGCAGCCCACCCACGGGCGATGGAACGCCCAGATCGATTGCCGATGAACTGTCGGTGTATCATGTTGACCCAATCAAAACCTTCGAAGTGACTGTGGTTGGACCGGAAGGGATGCGGATTGACCGGGAATTATTTGAAGCATTCAGTAAACCTTTAAAAGAGGATAAGGACATCGCTGACGCGGTGACGAATGAGCAGTGGGAGAAAGCGATCCAGATCCTGCGGGAACGGTATGAGAACAAACCGGAGGAATTCGTCACGCTGGAAAAACTGATGCGGGCGGAACAGATGGACCGGCGGCTGACGTGGAAAGAAGTGCTGCAGCGGGCGTTTGGACTGATCGAGGGGTTCAAGAGCAAGGACGCTTTACTGGATGAAGAATTTGACAAGTTTGTGGCAATCCATAAGCCGGACAACAAGTATGTGCTGCTGATAAAGAATTACCTGAAAGCGTATATCACCGACGAGGAGATCAGAAAGATCGTCGGTTCAGGCGAATTCGCGCAGCTGGCCACCAACCCGAAGTTACCGCTGGCAGATTACAAGGCGCTGAACGGCTGGCGCGAGGTGGTGCCGGCGTATGTGAAAGATTACGTAGCAATTAATACCTACCTGCAATAAAACTAATTACAACGAGGACTATTAAATATGCTGGACAGCCCAACGAAACACAGAATTGACAACGCACGCGACGTACTGGTCGGCAAAGTGCCGGACCCAAAAGCGCAGGTGGAACAAATCACGACCGCGCTGATCTATAAGTTCATGGATGACATGGACCAGGAGTCGGTGGGGATGGGCGGGCAGGCCAGCTTTTTTGTGGGTGCGTATGAGAAGTACGCCTGGCCAAAGATCATGGCAAAGACTTTAAGCGGGTATGAAAGGCTGGGGCTGTACTCCGAAGCGATCACGGAAATGAACCAGAACCCGCACCTGCCGCAGTTGTTCCGGGATGTGTTCAAAGATGCGTTCCTGCCCTATAAGGACCCGGAAACGCTGAACTTGTTCCTGAAAGAAATTGATGGGTTCAAGTATGACCACAGCGAACGGTTGGGGGACGCGTTCGAGTACCTGCTGTCGGTGCTGGGTTCGCAGGGGGCGGCAGGGCAGTTCCGCACCCCACGGCATATCATTGATTTCATCGTAGAAGCGGTGGGACCGGGGAAAACGGACACGGTGCTGGACCCTGCCTGCGGGACGGCTGGATTTCTTATTTCAGCATATAAGCATATTTTAGCGAAGCATCAGGAAAAGAAACTCTCGCCGGACGAGATGGCGCAGTTGACGAAGAATTTTGTGGGGTATGACATCGCGCCGGAGATGGTGCGGCTGTCGCTGGTAAATATGTACCTGCACAAGTTCCCCAACCCGACCGTGTATGAGTATGACACGCTGACAAGCGAAGAGCGCTGGGATGACAGCTTTGACGTGATCCTGGCGAACCCGCCCTTCATGACGCCGAAGGGCGGCATCCGTCCGCACACACGCTTCTCGGTGCGTGCAAACCGCTCGGAAGTGCTGTTCGTGGATTACATCGCCGAACACCTCAACCCGGAAGGGCGGGCGGGGGTGATCGTGCCGGAAGGGATTATCTTCCAATCCAACAACGCCTACAAGGCGCTGCGCAAGATGCTGATCGAGGAAAATTACCTGTACGCGGTGGTATCCCTACCCGCTGGGGTGTTCAACCCATACTCAGGAGTGAAAACATCGATCCTGCTGATGGATAAGAAACTGGCCAAACAGACGGATAAGATCTTATTTGTAACAATTGAAAACGACGGGTATGACCTGGGCGCGCAGAGGGGAGACGTTTTGGGAGATGACTTACCGGAAGCACTAAACGTTATCAGAGAATTTCAAATAGATCCTTCGAATGTAATAAATAATCCTGATTTGGCTATTGTCATTGAGAAATCAAAAATCGCAGAAGATGGTGATTTTAATTTATCTGCAAGTAGATATAAAGCCACTTTTGACTTCAGTAAGGTGAAATGGCCTTTGGTTGAATTGGAGAATCTTATTTCTTATATAAGAGGAGTTACTTATTCAAAATCAGACGAAGTTGAAAAAGAAGGTTTGATTGTATTAAGAGCAAATAATATAAATCTTGAGAGCAATTCATTGGATTTAACTGACTTGAAAAGAGTTTCAGATCATCTAAATTTTAATGATCATCAGAAATTATTTAAAGACGATATTTTCATTTGTTCTGCAAGTGGGAGCAAAAAACACATAGGGAAAGTTGCTTTTATAAAAACAGATTTGCCTTATTACATTGGTGGATTCATGGCAATTATAAGAACCAATGAAAGAGTATTACCAAAGTATCTATTTGAGCTATTAAAAGATTCAAATTTTCGAATCCACATTGAAAGAGAAACAGTAGGGGTAAATATACGAAATATAAAATCTTCTACATTAAACAAATTTACTATCCCCCTTCCCCCACTGGATGTACAGCGGGAGATCGCCGCGGAGATTGATGGGTACCAGAAGGTGATTGACGGCGCGCGGCAGGTGGTGGAGAATTACACGCCGCGCATCCAGGTGGACCCGGAGTGGCCGATGGTGGAGCTGGGGGAGGTGTGTGAATTCATAGATTATAGGGGAAAAACACCTCAGAAAACAGAAAAAGGTACTCCATTAATCACAGCAAAAAATGTTAAAAATGGCTATATACAAGAAGACCCTAAAGAATTCATTTCTGATCATGATTATAAAAGTTGGATGACCCGGGGAATACCCAATAAAGGTGATGTCCTATTCACAACAGAAGCTCCCTTGGGCAATGTCGCTCAAATAAACACAAGCGAAAAAATTGCTTTAGCTCAACGATTAATAACATTGGTGCCTAATAGAAAAACACTTATTGATTCTTTTCTTATGTATATTCTCCTAACAGATTATATGCAAAATAAAATTATTGCAAATCAAACAGGAAGCACTGTTTATGGAATTAAGGCAAAAACCTTAAAGAAAATCACAATTCCCATTCCCAAAATTTCTAAACAAAAACAAATTGTTGAGAAACTCCTAGATGAGCAAAAAATCGTGGATGGGAACAAGAAACTGATAAATATTTTTGAAAAGAAGATCGAGGAAAAGATAGGGGAGGTGTGGGGGGAGTGACCCCATCCCTGCCCTTCCCCTAGATTAGGGGAAGGGATCGTAGTTGTTATTTTTTAGATAATTGAGGGAGAATGGAAAAAGAAGCAATATTGTTGAAAAACATTTTTTCTTTCGCAGAAATGTATTTATCTGATTTATGTCCAGATGGTGTGGATATTGGTAAATATGTAAATAATGATAAATCTTATACCGACCTGAATACGGTTTGCAGATTTATGATCGAGTCCGCACAAAACAGGAATATGCTGCCCGGGGTCATCCAATTCCAGGAAAGACATGCGGTTTTTAAAGAAATACTTTTTAATTTTGATCCCCAGCTTATTCTTGATTATTATGATGACGAATCTCTTTTCCAATCTTTCCAGGAGAAATTCTCCGTCAAGAACCCCACCAGCCCGCGAAACCTGTGGCGTTTATTCGCCAAATCCATCATTTCCATTTGTACATTTTTAACCCATTTTGAAGACGCGCAGGCATTTGACGATTTTGTGATGACTTTTACCAAGAATGAGATCACACGGGCAGCTCTGCCTATGGTCTTAGAAAAGGAGATTTATGGTTTCGGGTTTGCACTGGCATGCGATTTTCTGAAAGAGTTGGGATATACGGAATACCCAAAACCGGATGACCATTTAATGGATGTATATAGCGAGCTGGGGATTTGCATAAGGGACCCATATCTGGTGTATAAGGCCGCGATCCGAATGGCAGAGGCGTGCAGGAAAACAGCATATTATGTGGATAAGACGATCTGGTTGATTTGCTCTGGTAATTATTACCTTGATGGTGTTGAAATTCCTGGAAAGAAAAGGGAGTTAATTGAGTCGTTTAAAAAAGTATTGAACGAATAATATTTAATTTTCAAAAAAGAAATTAATAAAAATATTATGATTTAGACCATGTTTATATAAGCCAGAGCATCAAATAATTTATTATTAAATACAACTATAAACATAAGATTATTATTCAAGGAATGAAAATGAAAGAAAAAACTGATATTTGCATAGTGACAGTTAAAGAAGATGAATTTTTAGAAGTAAAAAATCTTTTAGGAAAAACCCACGGATCTAATAATCAAGCACAAGATCAACCTTGGTTATTCTTTTCAATAAAAACAATCCAAGAAAATGAATTGAAAATCGCTCTTGCAAGAATACCTGATCAAGGAACTAAAAAATCTCAATCTTTTACAAACAGAGTCATTTCCGAATTGAAACCAAGCTGGGTTTTATTTGTTGGAATCGCAGGCGGTATCGCAAGTGAAGACTTTTCTTTAGGAGATGTTGTCGTTTCGAAAAGAATTTGTGATCTTACCTTAGAAGTATCAAAACCAGATGGGGAAAGAACTTATAGTCTTAGAGAGGAAAGCATACATGGAACAGCTAAAAACTTTATCAGCATTCTTCCCGCAATAATTACCGATCAAATGAAGGATTGGAATAAAAATATTGAAAAAAGACCTACCATCAATTTGGAAGATGGAATTCTTGATAAAAAAATAACTACTAAAAATGCTGTGTGGAAAGGTAAGATTAAAGATTCATTAATGCACAACTTTGGTAAAAAAAGAGCCCCAAAAGCAATCATAGGGGCAATTGCATCCAGTGATAGATTAGTTAAAGATATAAAAATAACTGAATCATGGATAACAGTTGCTCGCGAGATTTTAGCAGTTGATATGGAACTTACTGGGGCACTCGAAGCCGCTGGTAATGTCCTTCCACTGATTGGGATTAAGGGAATTAGCGATATTGTGGGGTACAAAAGAAATGAGGAATGGACAATATTTGCTTGCAAATCCGCAGCTGCATTTACCTACTCATTATTATGCTCAGGGAAATTAACTATGAGTCAGGACGATGCCACAGACGAGCCAACACAGCAAGAAAAGAAAAAACACATGCCAACCCCAAAAATTAAGATTTTTATTGGGATAGATTTGCAGTTTTACTTCAGATTATCCGCAGCTAACGGGGAACCCATTTTTACCAGTGAGGGGTATACCTCTAAATCAGGCTGTAAGAATGGGATTGATTCTGTGAAAAAGAATGCGGTCAAGGATGAGCAGTATAAACGAAAGAAAGCATCCAATGGTGAATTCTATTTCAATCTTGTAGCTGTTAATGGTGAGGTGATTGGGAAAAGCGAAACATACAAGACTGAACAAGGACGAGAGAAGGGGATTGAGGCGGTGAAAAGCACTGCCCCTGATGCACCAGTTGAAGACGCTGCCTAAACAGGAACATACAAACCTATTTCTTGAGACCTCAAATTAAAGAATGAGAAGAATCAAAAATATGTTGGGGGGTCCTTAAGGTTCCTTAAACACATATGCAGGGGATTGCCGCGGTTTGCTTTGGAAACCGCAATGCTCCCTGTCCGCCTTGCGCCTGTTTCCCACACTCTACGCGCCTGGTTGGCGCTCAGGTGTGAGTATCTTCACTTCCCTCTCCTGAGGGAAGCTCCGAGATGGTAAAATTCGGATGACATGATCAAAGGGGGAGATTGGCACGCCGCTAAAAAGAAAAGACCTGACAACTCTCCGCCGGAGAGTTGTCAGCCCCAGTCCTTCCCCTTTGTAAGGGGAAGGGAGTTTAGTTGGTCTGGCCTAGTGGTGTTTGGTGTGGGAGATCTCCTTACTTTTCAATAGTATAGAATTGAGATATTCGTGGATTTCGAAACTCTCATCAGCGAAATATAATGAGGATATAGGAAAAAAGGGATGCTATGGAAAATAACAAGGCAATCAAACTTTTCAATGACAAGAAAATTCGCGTTGAATGGAACGAGGAAGAGGAGAAATGGTATTTCTCTGTTATAGATGTGATTGAAGTTCTGACGGAAAGTGAGAATTCGCGCAGATATTGGAGTGATTTAAAGCGCAAATTAAAAAAAGAAGGCAGTCAGTTGTACGAGAAAATCGGACAACTGAAATTGGAATCGGCTGATGGGAAGCGGTACAGCACGGATGTGGCTGATACTGAGCAGCTGCTGCGCATCATTCAGAGCATCCCCTCACCTAACGCGGAGCCTTTCAAAATGTGGCTGGCGCAGGTGGGGTATGAACGGATCGAAGAAACGGAAGACCCTGAAAAAGCGTTTGAGCGTGCAATGGAAACGTATTTGAAAAAAGGGTATTCCAAACAGTGGATCAACCAGCGCTTAAAGAGTGTTGAGGTGCGCAAAGAATTAACTGATGAGTGGGACAGCAGC
>JAUSPC010000138.1 GCA_030655835.1 Pelolinea sp. | reverse complement strand
CGCCTGGCGAACGGTTGTACGACTGATATTATATTGATCACAAAGTTCATTTTCTGAAGGGATCTTCTCCCCGGGTTTAAATGATCCAGATTCGATCTGT
Organism: Pelolinea sp.; assembly: GCA_030655835.1. Lineage (GTDB taxonomy): Bacteria > Chloroflexota > Anaerolineae > Anaerolineales > Anaerolineaceae > Pelolinea. The sequence goes on along the minus strand of JAUSPC010000138.1, from coordinate 7,448 downwards.
TTTTCCAGTAAATTTTTTAATTGATAATAGAGCGGGATAGGGCTATGTTCGTCTAGCATTTATAAATACCACTTTCATACATGTTATGATGATAATACATGTATTATAACCTCTTTAGGCTATTGAATATTAAGTAAATGTACCTAAAGTTATTAATATGACAAATCGCTTGAAGAGGGTTGACAACTGTCATACCACATGTTATAAATGTGCCAATATGTTTACTCAACTAATCGAGAAAAAAGCTAAACGACATAACTCAACGATCCTTTTGGAAGGAGCGGTAGTTTGTTGTAGCTAATATTGATTAGTTTGACCTGATAACAAATGAAACCTTCCGGAAGCGGAAGGTTTTTTTGTTACCTGCTGAATAGTACATCAACGAAGAGGAGAAGTGAATTATGAAAAAATACAAAATTAAATGATAAACGGAGAATCCAATTAGGATCACTTGATTCGAAGCATTTTTATTATCATTTTTCAGCAGGAAAAGTAAACAAACATACAAAAAAAACCAAAGGAGAAGAAATGAACAACGTAAGCAAGATGAGTTTATTAGTTATTGTAGCAGGTGCTCTTGTTTTATCAGCATGCAGTAGCGCACAGGAAGCAGCGCCGGAAGTAGTAGGGGATGGAGCAGTGGCAGCAGCAGAAGAAGTAGCAGAAGAAGTAGCAGAAGAAGTGACATATGTAGATGGTATTCCCGTTTATGGATGTCTCGGTTCCGCAGAAGATGCCCTCGTGGATCTGGAATGCCGGGAAGTTACAGTGGCAGTTGAGAATGCCTATTTACCTTTCAATTACATCGTCACAGAAACCATGCAGGCAGAAGGTTGGGATTATGAAGTTATAACCGAAATATGCGAACGGCTGCACTGCCAACCGGTTTTTGTTGAGACCGTCTGGGAAACCATGGTTCAGCAGGTGCAGGAAGGTCAATTTGATTTAGCCGGTGACGGGATCACGATCAATGATGAGCGTGATGAGAATGGCGATTTCTCTATCGGTTATGTAAATACAGTCATGCGCTTATTGGTGAATGTCGGTGAAGACCGCTTTACTTCAATTGAAGAAATGGCTGCTAATCCGGATTTGGTCTTGGGCACTCAGATCAATACCACAAACTATGAAACAGCAATAGAGTACCTTCCAGAAGAACGCGTGAAGGCATTTGATACCTTCCCATTTGCAAATGCCGCTTTGATCGCTGGCGATATTGATGCTGTAATTATGGATGAGGTCGTTGGGCTTGGGTACCAGGGTGAAAACGCGGATGTGTTGGAACTTCTCGGTCCCGCAATCACCAGTGATGAACTCGGATTCTATTTTCCCGAGGGGAGCGATCTGGTTGATCCCTTCAATCAAGCACTCCAATCCATGATGGAAGATGGATTCCTCAACGAAGTGAACCTCAGGTACATGGGTCCGACATTTGCTCTCACCTATGATGATGTTCAATAAATAATAAAAACAAGAAAAAGCTGGCTGGGCAAACCCAGCCAGCGAATTTTTTAGTCATAATACTTAATTGATTCAAAGAAAGATTTAAATGGAAAAACCTGATCGAAGAAGTTTCAAAGAACGAAGCATTGATTTTCCCTGGTGGATGGTGATAATCGGATTATTGATCATTGTCACTTTATTATTAATTATCAATACCCCCACCTTCAACGAAGCTTTCATCACTATGCGTGTAGGAATAATCACAACAATCACGATCACACTCATCGCCTACGGGATATCGCTCTTAATAGGATTAATTGTTGGGCTTGGTCGAGTTTCTTCACGGGTAGTTGCCAAAAATACGGCAACTTTTTATATTGAGGTAGTAAGAGGAATACCAATGCTGGTTCTAATATTTTTCATCGCATTGGTGATCATTCCAGGAGTAATTAATTTTCTCGGTTTGATGGGTGAGTGGTTTATTGGAATTGGCTGGGTATCTGTGGGTGAACCCCTTGCAGGGGTTAATATCCGCATGGTCTCAATGAGTTTTCGGGCTGTCATTGCCCTCTCAATTACATACGGGGCATTCTCTGCGGAAATATTCCGGGCGGGCATCCAATCGGTTCACCCCGGGCAGATGGAAGCCGCGCGCTCGCAGGGGATGAGCTATGGGCAAGCGATGCGGAATGTGATCCTGCCGCAGGCGATTCGAAATATGCTGCCGGCGATCGGCAATGATTTCATTTCTATGCTTAAGGATTCATCACTTGTATCAGTGCTCGCTGTCCGGGATGTGACCCATCTCGCCCGATTATATGCGGGAGGTTCCTTCCGGTTTACCGAAGCGTATACGACTCTGGCGGTTTTATATCTCAATATGACTGTTTTGCTCTCACTGGTTGTAAAATATATCGAAAGGCGGACCTCAACAAATGACGAATCCTAATGGCGATTACATGATTGAAATTAAAAAATTAAACAAATGGTTTGGTGATCTTCAAGCGTTAAATAATGTGGACCTCACTGTGCAGCAAGGGAAGGTGCTGGTTATCATCGGACCCAGTGGATCTGGAAAATCAACCCTTTTACGCTGTATCAACTTCCTGGAAACACCCACGAACGGTGAGGTTCGATTCATGGGAAACCTTCTCGTAGAAAATGATAAAAATCTCAATAATAACCGTGCAGAAATTGGGATGGTTTTCCAGAGTTTTAATTTATATGCTCATCTGTCTATACTTGATAACATCATCCTGGCTCTGCGAGTTGTAAAGAAAGTTGACCGAAAGACAGCGAAAGAAATTGCGATGATACAGTTAGAAAAAGTAGGCATTGCTGATAAAGCAAACAAGATGCCCCTGCAGATTTCCGGCGGACAACAGCAGAGGGCGGCGATCGCACGTGCGTTAGCGATGCAGCCTAAATTAATGCTGTTCGATGAGCCCACCAGTGCGCTGGATCCAGAAATGATCAAAGAAGTTTTGGATGTGATGATGCTGCTGGTTAAAGAAGGAATCACAATGGTCATAGTAACCCATGAAATGGGTTTTGCGCGAGCGGCAGCTGATGAGGTGATCTTTATGGATTATGGGAAAATCGTTGAGCGGAATACGCCTGATGGTCTTTTTAAACAACCAAAAAGCGATCGAACGAAATTATTTTTATCTCAAATTTTACAAAATAATCAGTAATTAATCCTCTTAAAGCATAGAGCATAACGAGAGTTATGTTCTATGTTATTAAAAGCAATTATTAATAATGAGTATTTTTGGAAAGTGTTGCTCTTCTTAAAAACAGTATGTTGGTAAATAGACCTCAATAGGCGAACTTTTATCTAGTTTTTTAAAAAATGAATCACTCGCAAGCAAATTCATTGTAGTAGAATGACTGAAATTGAATAAGATTATTCTCGGAAAGAAAAAAATATGGAAAACGGATCATTTCATTTTTACCCGGATAAATTCATCCTGCGCGTTCGCGGCAGGATGTGTAACAACACAGAAGAATTGCTGATGAGTGAGCCATTTACGGCGTTCTTCCAGCAGTTTCTAAACACTCTTAAGCGGAAGCAATCAAAATTACTGAATATTTTTCCAGGAAAGCAAGTTGATCAGGAAAAAACGCAATTAATGCTGGATACACTCTATTACCTGAATTCATTACCCGGAGAAAAGGTGATGAAATTAGTGGATGGTTCTTCTGTATTCTTTGAAGATAAGCAACTATTCAATGAATTTGTCGAACAGTTATATAATTATTGGCGGCGACTACACCGCCTTGTGATTTGCGATTCAGTATTTGATCGTTTGGATAAAAAACCATACCGCACTTTCAATGACACCGTTGAAAATCTGATGCACTTGGTCCGCAGCGTTTACCGCAATATTCAGGAGAATATCACAGGCAATCATCCCAAAATTTACCGACAGGTGAGCGCCGGTGCGGAAATTGGGGCGATCGCTCTCCCGAGGAAAATGAAATATCCCAACAACGATTATAAAATTCTGGATGACATATTTTTGATCAGGCAGGTGCTAATTTATCCGCCTATGATCTTCAATACTCCTAATAATAAAAGAAAAGGGGTCTTTGCGCGCATAAACAAGAACCCGCTAAAAGGATTGACATTAAACCCAAAAGAGTGGCTGGGATACCCGGCAAAGGTTGGCCCGCTGCTTATTATGATCTATTTCCCCCTGAATTATTTTGAACTTGGATTTTCACTTTCCAATCTCTTTGAATTAGCAGATGAGAACGATTTAAAGAGAAGACCTGACGCGGTGTATCTGTATGGCATCCCGGCAGAATCAAATATTAATGTGGATGGGAACGAAACCGTTTTCTTTGATGATGAAGACCACAAAATGATGGTCGCAACTGTTCCAATGGATGATGAATACGCATACTTCGGGTATTTAAAGAAAATGATCTTGACCCTTCATAATATCATCCAGATGAAAGATGGCTTTCTGCCATTCCATGGCGCGATGATCCAGATCACTATGCGGGATAAAGAACCATATACAGTGATTATTCTTGGGGATTCAGGCGCGGGAAAATCTGAATCGATCGAAGCGCTACGAATAATAGCTGGGGATGAAATTGAAGATATGTTGATCATCGCTGATGATATGGGTTCGATCGGGATTGATGGTAAGGGAAGCCTGGTGGGTTACGGCACCGAGATGGGCGCATTCGTCCGCCTGGATGACCTTCAATCCGGATACGCTCTCGGCCAGATCGACCGTACGATCATAATGAACCCTGACAAAGTAAATGCACGAGTGGTAATGCCGGTCACGAGATATGAATACATTATGGAAGGTACACCGATAGATTGTGTGTTGTACGCAAATAATTATGAATCATTGGATGGTAGTCATCCTGAGATCGAACAGTTTGAAAATGCCAATGCTGCGTTGGATGTTTTCCGCAAAGGGGCTGTGATGAGCAAGGGGACGACTGCTACAAAAGGGTTGGTTGCGAATTATTTCGCAAATATCTTTGGACCACCTCAATATCGAGATCTTCATGAAGTTCTTGCAGAGAAGTATTTTAATGAAATGTTTTCAAGGAATATTTTTGTTGGCCAATTACGAACACAATTGGGCATTCAAGGTGAAGAACAAACAGGCCCGCAAACTGCGGCCAAAGCGTTGTTGGAGATGATCAATAAAAGCGCCAAATCAGCATAAAATCAGTTAATAATTGCCCTGGATCGTTCAGGGGTAAATAATCATTAATCTAATTTATATCTATATGACAATAAAACCATTCTCTGAAAACACTAAGGTGATTGTATGAAGAGAATACTTCAATTTATTCTGATTTTCGTAGGGGTTATCATTGCTGCGGTTTTTGGAGCATATATTGGAGCGTCAATTGTTGTCAATAGGTTGAGTGAGGTAACTAAGGTACCGATGGAATTATTACCTCAGGAAACCCAAACACCTAATCTGACAAACCAGCTTGAAGTGTCTTTAAGCGAAGTCAGCACCACGATCACCAAAGTGGTTGAGCACGTTGAGCCTGCCGTTGTTACGGTTGTGGGAGAGATCCCGGGGCAACAGACTTTTTTTGGCTATTCGGGCGACCAGCAGGTCAGTGGAAGCGGTTTTATTATCAGCAGGGATGGATTTATTGTTACCAACAATCATGTGATTGAAAATGCTAACGTGGTATCCGTTATCCTAAGTGATGGTACCGAGTTGGCAGCTGAGATCATCAGCACAGATATTTTCGCTGACCTGGCTGTGTTAAAAGTAGATGGAAGTATGCCCGGAGTGGCAGTGTTTGGAGATTCAGATAAATTAAAACCAGGCGAAACTGTGGTTGCGATTGGATCCCCCCTGGGTGATTTCAGGAATAGTGTTACCTCAGGTGTGATCAGCGCCACTGGGAGAATGATAGATTCTGGTAATGGTTATGAAATGGAAAACCTTATCCAAACCGATGCGGCAATCAATAGCGGAAATTCCGGGGGACCACTTGTGAATCTCGCCGGTGAAATTATTGGAGTAAATACATTGGTGATCCGCGGGAATAACACTGGATCGGCGGCGGCTGAAGGATTGGGGTTTGCGATCCCGTCAAATACCGTTTTATTGATCAGCCAGCAGATCATTGATAATGGATATTTCGCGCGCCCATACCTGGGTGTCCAGGTTCAGCATATCAATCCCACAATATCAAAACGATATGATCTTTCAGTTGAATGGGGAGCTTATATCACCAAAGTGGGTAATAACACACCGGCAGCTCGTTCCGGGTTGCGAGCCGGGGACATTATTGTGCGAGTAGGTGACGTTGTATTAGATGGAGATACTGTATTCGTTAATGCACTCTTTAATTTTCAGCCGGGAGATAATATTGAAATTGAAGTAGTACGGGATGCCAAGCGTGAGGTTTTCCGTGCTGATCTTATCGAATTGAACCAACCTTAAAAAGGGGATCTTACATACTGAAAAAGCGGGAGAGAATATCTTTTCAAAAAGAAAACATGAAAAATGTGGCCTGATATAAATATTGATCAATTCAAATTATTTGTTTTTGATGTAGATGGAACCATCCTTCAACTGCATCATGAAATTGACCCATTTACCCGTTCTGTTCTGCTTGACCTTAAAAATAATGAATTCTTGGTTACACTGGCAACAGGCAAGAATTTGAAATCAACCCGCAAACTCGCAGAAATACTTCAAATTGATTTGCCCTTGGTTCTTTCAAATGGTTGTGTGCTGCAGAGCCTGGATGGTGTTATTCATCAAAAATATTTTCTTCCAATTGACTTTCTTCGCCAACTGATCGAAGTGTGTGAACGTATGGATCTTGATCTAGCAATTCATATCGAAGAAGATATCTTCGTTAAAAATATTAATGAAAATATATCAATCCTGTTTTCATACGGATCCCCATCTTTGGAAGAAGTTGGCGATTGGGAATCAATTGAATACCTTTTACCGAAAGCATATAAGTGCCTGGTAGTGGATCGTAAGAACAGGGAACGACTTTTCCAACTGGAAGATAGTATGCGCGCTTTGGTTGGTGACTCCGTAAACTACTGCCAAACATTACCTGAAATGGTCGAATTTATGCCACCCGGAGTATCCAAGCTAACCGGGATCAAAACGATCGCTATCGAGAAAAATATATCCATGAATTCCATAATGGCTTTTGGGGACGGGAATAATGACGCAGAAATGCTCGGCGAAGTTGGTTATGGCGTAGCGGTAGAAAATGCATCGAATTTGGCAAAAAATTCTGCGGATTGGGTGGTCCCTTCCTGCGCAGAAAATGGACCGGCGCAATTTCTAAACCATTTGATCAATAAAAAAAATTAAATTAAATCAGTTGCTTTTATGGTTCTTGGATTCAAGTCTCAAGTGCAACCGTGATTTTTTAAGAATACCACAGGTGATGTGAAAGACAGACATTTCCTGGGTCTTGTATTCAATCTATTTTCAGCAAATTGAATGTCCGCATTCGTTAGTTTACTAAAATCA
>JAUSPC010000134.1 GCA_030655835.1 Pelolinea sp. | reverse complement strand
CGGATTGCGGGTTTCATCCGATCCGGCTTCAGGCGGGAAGGTGCATTCTTTAATTGCCCAAAAATACCAGTTGGATAGTTCTTTGTAAAAATTTTTATTAAGTTCTTTTAGATCCAAGACTGACAGCCAAACTTCATGCAGCTTTTCCATGCTTTTAGGCGGGGAAGGCTTCGTAACAATCTCCTGTAAAGACAGATCCGCAAAGATCTCAATATGGGCGCGATGGGGATTGTTAATATCCACATCCTTGATAAGGGTTACTTTTTCGAGGACGTCTTTGTCAGATTCGCGTTTGTTCGGGCGGCGGTGGATGACGGCCATTGAGATCTTTGCGCCGTGCTTTATAACCAACATAACTGGGATTGGAAAACACTTGTTGATCTCACGGGTGATATCAGACAAATCGGTGCGCGAATAGGGCGCATCTTGTAGTTCAAGAGCAAAAAACAAATAGGAAGTGATGTTCTGGTCAATTCGTTCTTGTGTTGGAAGCGGGAGCGCTGGCTGACCACCGAGCTCAAGGTCAGCTCCGGTCAGCTGGAAGAGCAAGTCAATACCGCGCCATTTTTCAATAAGCGCTTTTTGCTCGTTCAGTTTGACTTCTTTATTATAAGAATCCAGAAATTCCTGCGGGGTTTTTTCCTGCATAGGCAGGCGACGGCTGCTGGCGTAGCCCATACTAGCCAATAATTCATCAGCGGATATGTAATATTCCTCATCTTCGAATGAATTGATCACATAAGAGATCTTTTTTCTTAATTCTTCGCTACTCATCTTTTATCACCACCCAGGTTATTAATTCAAAATCATGCTTGCTTTTGGGTTGATCCTCCAGAGGCGGGATGACCGAATTTTTATCGATCAACAACCCCCCTACCATCTTGCGATTGATGTTTAACAAAATGGATTTAACGGATGCATTTAATAGTCCATCATAGTGCTGCATATTAGTTCCATTTTCAGTCTCATTCTCGAAAGATTCACACAAAGCGACAAGTGCTTCATTTTTCCCAGAGCACAAAGCGCGCATCATTTCAAGTATTTGTTTAGTGTGTGGGAAATTAAAACGCACGCTCCCATCGTCGAGCACATACACTAAATAATATGGATGCACTGGATTAATTTCCATTAGTTCGGGAGAAAGGTTTGTCTGGCGCAGACAAAATATAACGCCGGGTCTAACTGCGGTGGTTTCCAAACCAGGCGGTACCACGCAATTTAACCCCAAGGGAGATTCTTCCAACAGTTTACGATTGCTTTCAATGTAGTGGCTGAGGTCCGCCCGGAAATCTTCAAGCGAGAAATCTGTCAAATCAACCGTTTCGTTGAAATCCTCAAGATCCATCACTTCTTCACGCAAACGCAATAGCTGTTTATCGCGATAGGTGAGTTCATCTTCGATCAGTTCCTGAATTTGATCCACCTCAAGCGGGTTATCATCTGCAGCTGCTGACACATCCACCAACGCCATCCTCGCTTCTACACGGTTTTTCAATGAGATATATTTATCAAGATCTTTTGTGGGCCAAAAATTGACCAGATTCACAGAAGAATGAAGCGAACCAATCCGATCGATACGTCCAAAACGCTGGATTATTCTGACCGGATTCCAGTGAATATCAAAATTAATCACCAAATCGCAGTCCTGAAGATTCTGACCTTCTGAGATGCAGTCTGTTGCAATTAACAGGTCAATTTCCTGATCCTGCTCCATTGACGAAATCCGAGCGCGATTTTTGGCAATGGGTGAAAAGTTGGTCAGGATGTGGTTGTAATCCGATCTCCCAAGGGTAGTTTTGTCATTACTTTCCCCACCTATAACCAGCGCGGTATGAATTCCAAGGTCAATCTGTGCCCATTGGGCAAGGTTTTCATACAAATATTTGGCTGTATCGGCATAAGCGGTAAACAAGAGTATCTTCTTGCATGGGTTGCCATTCAGGTTTTGGGTGGGATGAGCAACCTTATCAGAAATGATCTTTTTTAATGCCTGTAATTTAGCATCACGCTCAACAGTTACGCAACACGCGATATTATAGATCGCCTGCATCTTTTCTCGGTCGCTTTTCAGATCTTGTTTCCATTTTTCAAGATTCATGTCTACCAGTTTTATTTCAAGTTTCTTTCCAACCTTCATGTTGTCAAACACATCAATGAGTTCCTCATCCGCTTCCGCATCAATTTCCAGATCATCAAAATCGATGCTATCCATTTTTTCAGATAGCCGCTCAAACTCCGAGATCTTCTTAAGAAGGGAATCAATTTTTTCCAATGTCCTTCCGATTGAAATAGTAAATGAATTGATTGAACTCTCCAGCCGTTTCAGAAAACCCACTTTCATCATGCCAATCAGAAAATTCTCACGCTGTGCCTGGTTGAAATTAGGCATATTATCAAATTCATATGCTTTGACCCGATTTGGAAGGATATAAGTTGAAGGTTTGAACAGGGATAATTGATATTCTGAAATAAGATCATTTAATATATCGTATGAAGGAAATTCGTTTTTTGTATCTATTGCAGAAAAAATAGAAATGGGTTTTGCTCTATGCGGGAAACCACCTAACCCCTCAACAGTTTCTTTGTAATATTTAACGATATGTTTACGCGCCCGAGCAATAGTAAGTCCATCAAGCAAACGGAAAAATGCCGGACTGAGTTTATTAAGCAGGTCGTCCGTTTCATGCTTATCTCTTTCTTTTGCCCATGTAGTGAAAACCCGCTGCGACCGATTAATAAGGTTATTAAGAGATGGAATGCCGAGGGTTGAAAAAAATGCATTGTCATTTTGTTCAGTAATGAAATAAATTTGATTACGCAGATCTTTTAGACTTGTATTGACCGGTGTTGCTGAAAGCATAAGCACTCGTGTTTTTACTTTTCCTTTAATGATATTCTGCATCAAGCGTTCATAGCGGCTCATGCTAACCAGATTGCCATCGTTATCCCGGCGACCTTTGGAATTGTTTCGGAAATTATGGGATTCTTCTATTACTACCAAATCGTAGGTGCCCCATGAAAAGTTTTCGAGATTGATATCACCAGCATAACCCGAATCGCGGCTCAGGTCGGTGTGGGATAAAACTGTAAACCCAAACCTATCTTCAGGGAATGGATTTAATTCATTACCAATATTTGCCTGATAAACTGTCCAGTTCTCCTTTAATTTCTTAGGACAAAGCACCAGTACCCTGTAATTTTGTAATTCATAATATTTAATAATCGCAAGGGCTTCATAGGTCTTACCCAGACCAACACTATCAGCAATAATGCATCCGCCATAGTTTGCGAGTTTGTTTATTGCCCCTTTAACGCCATCTTTTTGAAAGTCAAACAGCGCATTCCAGATGCCAGTATCTACAATTAATTGATCTTTTTTCTTAAAATCAAATTCGTCCTGTTCCTTAAGGTAATCTTCAAAGATATGGAAAAGTGTTTTGTAGTAAATAAATTCAGGGGAATTATCTTTGTATAATTTTTCAAGATATTTTAAAACCTCTGCTTTCACGTCCTCCGTTAGTTTCTTATCATTCCAAAGGGTGTTAAACCACTTAAGCAGATCTGTCCGGTCTCTCTTGTCATTGATTTCATAATTTAATTCGACATTGTTTTGATTTTCACCTAACCCCAATCCACGAACAGTGAAATTGGAACTTCCCAGGATGGCATCATTTATATTTTCATTGTTGATGTGATACATCTTGCCGTGAAGAAAATTGGTTTTGGTGATTGATCTAATCTCAACCTTTCCTTCAATCCAATCCGCACAATCTTTCGCTGTTCTTTTCTGGCTGAGGTGGTTTGATAGCTGGATACGGTTTTCTTCCAAGGAATACACCCTGGCTTCATTTTTATCAGGATCAATCGTTTTAATAAATTTCGGCTCGCCAAAAAGGAATCGAAGCGAATTTATGCCGTCTAGTTTGTCTTTTAATGCTGCATACGCATAAATCGTGAAATAGGCCGATACGATAGAAAGGTCACAACCATCGTTTATCTTGTTCTTGAGAAACTTTCCAATGTTGCCCCGTAAAAAATTATCATAAATACCTGATGCGACCTGATTGTTGTTTTCCAAAATTCACCTCGAATTGATGTGTGAGGAAACGACATGGCTTATAACAAGAAAACTTATTTACAGTTTATTTCTTCCCGACCCTCACTCATTAAAATAATTATAGATTAGAAATTTATTTCTTGTGATTTGTCAATTGAAATTGAGTTTAATTAATAACCCATTACACGATCCTTTCACTACCCCATCCCCGGCCCTTCCCCTTATTAAAGGGAAGGGTGACGCGTTGAAGTTACTCGGTTTGTAAAAGGAGGAGATTGCAACGGTTTTCTTTGGAATCCTCGCTTCTCCATGCACTACGTACACCTATTACCCACACTCTGCATGCCTTGTAGGCATTCAAGCGTGAGTATCTACGCATCCCTCTCTTGAGGGAAGCTCCGAGATGGTGCCGGTGTGCATGGATCCTCGCCTTCCCCCCTTGGGGAATGCTCGGATGACATACCAAAGAGAAAATGTAGATATTAGGTGATTTTCTTCGAGAACTCATTGAGGTGGACGACCTCACGCAGACCGACACTGGTATAGAGCTGGAGGGCGTTGGTGTTATCGCAATCGACGGCCAGACCGGCTTTGGGGTAGGCGCGCTCCTTGAAGACATGAAAGGCGTGCTGGAGGAGCATGCGGCCGAGGCCCGCGCCGCGCTGGTCGGCACGCACGGCAAGCTGGCGCACCCAACCGAGATCGGTGTAGTCAAAACAGAGGACGCAGCCGATGAGTTCGCCCTCTTTTTCGAGCAGAAACCACAGGTCGGGGATGAAGCGTTCGGGGTGCATCATAAATGTGTGCCAATCCTCGAAGGACTGCGGCGTACGGCCGGGTTTGTCGAAGGCATCCTGAATGAGGGTGTGCAGGGCGCGGTCATCAGCGCCGGGTTTGACCGTGCGCAGGGTCACGCCTGCAGGCCAGACAGGCGCGGGGGGATCGTCATCGAGATCACGGTGGAAATTGAAAAGGTGTTTGGTGACCGCATAGCCGGCGTCGGTGAGCACCTGTTTTTGGTGCGCGACTGATTCGGAAATGTAGGCAACCAGGGTCTGCTGTTCGGGATCATTCGCTTCGCGCAGGAGGAAGCGGGCGCGCCCTTCACACAGGACGGTGAGACTGAGGAAGAGGTCAGAGTCTTCCGCGCCGGGGGCATCATAGACGGCAATGATCTTGCCAGTGTTCCAGGGGAGCACCGCGCCATAGCCCTGCAGGACATGGTGTTTATCGATGGCGAGCCAGGCGTCCTGGGAAAGGTCAATACCCTCCCAATCCGCTTTCAGGTCAGTGAGATCGGAATCGGGGAAGCCGACGTCACGCTGGTCGCAGCGGATCATAAGAGCAAGTACGTTATTGATGTCGTTTTGAGTGGGACGGCGGAGGTAGTAGTGTTCGAGCATAGGTACTCCTATGGGTAGGGAATGAGTTCAATGGTGGGAAGCAGGCGTTCGACATCCTCTTTGCGGCAATCGGCTGTGGCGGGGGTGAGGATGACCGCGCCCGCGGCGGCGGTGCCGAGGCGGATGCCTTCCTGGATGGGGAGATGCTTTGCAAGGGCGTACGTGATGCCCGCCAAGATCCCATCGCCAGCGCCGGCGGTGCTTTCGATCACTGGTATTTTGGGCGCGGGAACGCGGAAAACACCTTCATTTAATACAGCAAGAGCACCATCGGCGTCAAGAGTGACAACGACCTGCGTACCGTATGTATCGAGAATGCTGCGCGCAGCATGATAGGCCTGTTCAATGGTGGTGATGGTCCCGCCTGCCACACTGGAGAGGTCGGCGCGGTTGGGTTTGATGACAGTTGGACCTGCCGGAAGCGCATGGGCAAGATAGGGGGCGGAGGTATCCAGAACCACTGGCACATCCGCGTCTTTGGCCGCGGTGATGAGATGGTTGAAGAAATCAGGATCGATGCACGCGGGGAGGGTGCTGCCTGTCACGAGGGCATCGGCATGGACAAGTTTTTTATGGAAGCGGCGCATGAAGCGCTCAAGATGGGTGTTGGTGATCTCGAGGGTATCGACCGCCAGCAGGGTCTGCTCGCCGGTCTGCTGGTTGACGATGTGCACATTCAGGCGGGTCTCACCGCCGACCCAGATGAAATCGGTCTCGACGTTCTTGGCTTCGAGGAGTTCGATCAGTTTCTCGCCGGACGTGCCGGCCACGAAACCCATGGCGGTGGTGATGACGCCCAGTTCGCCAAGGATCCAGGCGGCGCCGGTGGGCCTGCCCGCTACACCCCAGACAGCGTTGTTCGCGCGGAGCGGTTCACCCCAGCTGAAATGGGGGACGCAGACAGTCCAATCGATGGCTGAGTTGGGGGTGACCGTGAGGATCATGCGCCTGAGCTCCTGTGTTCCGCGGTACTTTCCTTTATAAGGGATGTTCGGTTGGATGATAGTCTTAGCATTTGAGGAGCAAGCGAAAAGAGCGCGTTGGCCTGGAGAAATATATGCGGGTTGATATAGCGGGGCATGATGAGCGAGCAATCCCCCACCCGGGCGTAGATATAACTGACGGCGGCATCGGTCAGATTGCGGTCAAACAACAAGCGACCAAACTCACTGATCTTTGCAGGCATGGTTTGGATGTCATTTGTCATTTGATTGAAACTCCTCCAACGAACGCGGTATAATTAAAAACCGATTATAACACCGCTATGAATGAGGATAGAAATCATAACCAAATTAGAAATTTTTTTACAAAAACAGTTAAAAAGTAAAGTGATTATTGTCCATTTTTTTTATGACATTTATTGACAATTCAAGGGATGTATGGCATAATCCGCCCAATTAAGCTCTAATATAATTCTAATACTCTTCGGAAGCAAGATTACCGAATGATGATTGATCGGCGGTTTGATAAGCGCAGTACAGATAACAAGGTAAACATCCGGGAGGCAAGTTCCCACAAGCGGGAACGCCTCGATATATACAAATAAGTATTCACAGGAGGTGCACCAGGAAAACAGATCTGAAAGAAAGAGAATAAAAAAAATTTAGAAACAATAAAATCAACGTCAAAGGAGTTGAAGAAGATGAAAAAACATTTATTTTTATCAGTAGTAGTATTATTTGCCCTAGTTCTCGTTTCCTGCGCGCCGGCAGCTGCCCCCGCGGAAGAAGCACCTGCGGCAGAAGTAGTAGTAGAAGAAGTTGTTTCCGGTGAGCCGGAAGTTTGCGCTTCAGATGCTTATGGTTGCGCAGTAATTGAACCCGGACAGACCGTCAAAATCGGTATGAGTTCCCCAATGACAGGTGGTTATGCTGACTTCGGTATCGATGCCGAAAATAGCGGCCTGCTCGCAGTAGCTGATGCTGGAGATTTTGAAGGTTGGAGCTTTGAATTAATGGCTGAAGACGACGAGGGTGGCGCAGAAGGCGGCGCCGCGGTTGCCAACAAACTGACTGCCGACCCCACTGTTGTTGGTATGGCCGGACCCCTGTTCTCAGGCGCTACGGCTGCAGGAATTCCGATCTATGATGCAGCAGGTATCCCGATGCTTTCCCCCTCAGCCACAAATCCCCCCCTTACCGCAATGGGATCCGCAGTTTTCAACCGGGTACCATTCACAGACGATGCCCAAGGCTCAGCCGCGGCGAATTACATGTTCAATACTCTTGGTTTCACGAAGATCGCCGTACTGCATGACGGTGAGACCTACGGTAAAGGGCTCGCAACAATTGCCAAATCTGAATTTGAAGCTCTTGGCGGAGAAGTAGTTGTTTTCGAAGGCATCACCGTAGGTGAAGCTGACTATACCCCAATCCTGACAACGATTTCCGCAAGTGCACCTGAGGCAATTTACTTCGGTGGGTACAGCGCGGAAGGCGCGGTGCTTACCAACCAGATGAAAGCTCTAGGCCTCGAGGACGCCGTATTTTTTGGCTGTGACGGAACCTTCGGCGCTGATTACCTCTCTCTTACTGGCGATAACGGAGAAGGCTCATATCACGCAAAACCGAAAGACCCACCCGCGAGCGACGCAAAAGGAAAATTTGATGCGGATTACCTGGCTGCCTATGGTATTGCTCCCGTCGTGCTATCCCCATTCTCATATAACAGCTATGACTGCACAACTGTTTTGATCACGAAAGTCAAAGAAGCAGCAGTGGTAGGCGGTGATGGCAATTTGTACATCCCGCGCGGAGCTGTTGTTGATGCTGTCCGCGGTCTGACCAATTACACTGGTATCAGCGGCACATACACCTGCGACGAAATTGGTGAGTGCAATGTTGAAGGACCTCAATTCATGACCATTGTGGATGGAGCGTTCGCCTATGCAGAGTAATCAAGAAATCTATAAATAACAAAAAAAATGAAAGGAAAGGGAAGCCTTTCCTTTCATTTTGACGTTTACAATACTATTGTAATTCTTGGAGTATATTCATGAAATCTAACGAGAAAACCACTAGCCCCCTTAAACTGCGCAATGTCGTGAAATACATCCGTCCGATATTTGGAATTCTTGTAGCCGTATACATAATCTGGCGGTTTTACCTTGTTTTTATCGTACAAAATCTTTACGGCCCTGAAACCTGGACGCGGCTTCTCATTTCGGGCCTGATCATCGGCGGTGTTTATTCCCTGATTGCCATTGGCTACACTCTCGTTTACGGTATTCTGCTGATGATCAACTTTGCGCACGGTGAATTGATGATGATCGGTACATTTGCAGGCTACTTTGTGTTCGAAGCCGCCAAGAACATCAGCATTCCATCAGCCGGAAATCCTGAAATGGTATTTGCAAACGCCTACCCCGCGTTATCTATTTTGATTGCTTTTATCGTAGGTATGTTCGTCTCAGCCACAACGGGTTATTTTCTGGAAAAGATCGCTTACAGACCACTCCGCAAAGCACCACGCCTGATCCCATTGATCAGCGCGATCGGCGCTTCCATTTTTCTTCAGAACGCGGCGCTTCTTTTATTCAGCCCGCAGACGCGAAATTATACAAACCCTGAGGTCCTGAGCCGGGGAGATGGGTGGAAAATATTAATTAACGGCTCTATGGTGACTTTGCCATACACCGGTGTATTTACTTTCATCCTCTCCATTTTGCTCATGGTCGGTCTCTTATTTGTCGTTAAGAAAACCCGGCTAGGTAAATCAATGCGCGCAGTCGCTATGGATAAAGATACTGCCGCGCTGATGGGAATTGATGTGAATCAAACAATCAGCAACACATTTATAATAAGCGGCGCCCTTGCTGGATCTGCCGGCGTCATGTGGGGGCTGCATAACGGAATGTTCCACTATTTCGTCGGGTTCATCCCGGGCATCAAAGCTTTTACCGCAGCGGTACTTGGTGGAATCGGAAATATTCCAGGCGCCATGCTGGGAGGCATGCTCCTCGGTCTGGTCGAATCTATTGGACCGACTGCGCTTGACATCAGCTACCAACTCAAAGATGTGATCGCATTTGTCATTTTGATCGTGATCCTGATATTCAGGCCCTCTGGTATTCTTGGAGAAGTGCTTGCGGAGGAAAAAATATGAACAGCCATCCAATTCGAGAAAGCATTCGGAAGGGGATGATTTTTGGCATCATTGTGATTTTCATGATGATGACTGGATTCCATTTGATCGCAGCCACGCTGGCCAGTAAAGCATTTGGGGTTTACGTCCTTCGGGGCAGCATCCCGGAAGTTCGTTTTATGACCTATGTACATGTGCTGTTTGGCATCTGGGCCGGGTGGTCAGCTAGCGGCAGAACAGGAAGAACATCCACTAGAATTTCCCGAGGTTTGGCCGCTGGTCTCACAACAGGTGTTTTCATAGCGTTATTTGACGTGATACTTAATATTATTGTACAATCTGGAACGGACATCAGACAGTATTTATCCGCTTTATCGTTTGAGAGCATAAATTACTTCCTGTTGAATCTAGAACAAATGGGGGCTCTCGTTCATATTGGAATTTACGCAACCGCCGGATTAGTTAGCAGCACTTTGGCAGTGTTTCTTCGCACTGATACGGTACAAAAAGGGTGGCAAAAATTTAAATCCAGCATATTCAATTTCACCACACGAATCAATGAAACTCTCCCGCCATTTGTACTAAAATTTGGAAAATATCTTGTTTATCTTGTTCTGTTTGGAGCATTAGTGATCCTTCCGACAAAGTGGGGCTCATATATGAATTTCGTAATCGGCCTGGTCGGTTTATATATCATCGCAGGGATTGGGTTAAACATCATCGTAGGTTTATCCGGCCAGCTTGTTCTCGGATATGCTGCGTTTTTTGCTATGGGTGCTTATTGTGTCGGTCTGTTGAACGCACCGGAGCCACATAATTTGATGTGGGGATTCTGGCCGGCAATTGTAATTGCTATCCTAATGGCTGTTGCTGCTGCTGTTGTGCTCGGCCTACCAATCATGCGACTGCGCGGTGACTACTTGGCCATTGTCACACTCGGATTTGGCGAGATCATCCGCATCCTGCTGAAAAGCGATACACTGACAAAATTCACCGGAGGTCCGCGCGGCTTGAATGACATTCATGGACCAACTTTGTTCGGTAAACCATTTTCCAGT
>JAUSPC010000118.1 GCA_030655835.1 Pelolinea sp. | reverse complement strand
CAGGACGCAGCTATTTTGCCGATCAGGGTCGAAAAACTGGAACCAGATGGCGCAATGGGACTGCACTTATCATCGCGCCAATGGCTGGATGCGTATGATCCGTCTTTGGAAGATCACATCAACGAACTCATAAAAGCAGTTTCATCCAAATTGGAATCCGTCATCAATGAGGAAAACATTTTAGCGCCTGAGAAAACCAAACAAGGGCAGAAAAAACAAAATATGAGCAATAATCCCTTTACATTCGGCAACCCCATCCGTGAACCGGAACGCTTCATCGGCCGCAAAGAAGATATCCGCCAGGTCACCAACCGGCTGCTGTCCTCCGCCCGCGAATCCACTTCCATCGTCGGGGAACGGCGCATTGGAAAAACATCCCTCCTGAAATACCTCACCAATCCAGAGATCGCTGAATCCTTCGGCTTGAAAAAAGAGGAATTTTGTCTGGTGTATATCGACTTCCAGGGTCTGAATGACATCACCCCCCAACGCTTTTGGCAGCGGGTGCTGCGTCTGATGGCGCGCTCGATGGAAAACAACGCAAGAAAACAAACTTTTAAAGATCTCAGCAACGCGGAGTATATTGATCTGTTCGATCTGGAAGACTTATTTGAAAGCATTGGCAGCGATGGCACGCATGTGGTTTTACTTTTAGACGAATTTGAATATGTGACCCAGAATCCTAATTTTGATTCCGATTTCTTCGGCGGATTGCGTTCGCTGGCCATTCATTACAACCTTTCATTGGTGCCCGCCACCCGGCGCGAGCTGGTGGAACTGTGCCACTCGGAAGAGATCAAAGGGTCGCCATTCTTTAATATATTTGCCACTGTGGTGCTGAAACCATTTTCTTCTGAGGAAACTGATTCCTTGATCCAGAATTACACGCGCACAGCCGGGATCGATCTTTCTCCGAAAGAAGCGGATTTTATCCGCCAGGTTGGTGGCGGTTACCCGTTCTTTGTGCAGATGATCGGGCACTATCTCACCGCCGGCAAAGAAGCCGGGAAAAAAGGAAATGCCCTCCTCGATTACGCAACTTTAGAATTCAACCAACAGGCAGAGCCCCATTTTAACTATTTATGGACACATTCCTCCGAAAGTGAAAAGACCACTCTGGTCACCGTGATGGCTTTGGAGAGCCAGAACAGGGAAGCAGGGGATAAAAAGCAAGGTATTACAGCCGACCAGATCAGCGCCATTTATCCGCGTTCGCCGCGCGACATCATCAACCTGATTAAGCGCGGATCTTTGATCGAAAGAGACGAGGACATTTCACTGTTCTCCACAAGCTATGCGGGTTGGATCGGTGTTGAGCTGACCGCGGCTCCCGGAGAAGAGGAATCAGATGCCTCTGTGGACGCGTGGATCCATTCCAGCGAAGATGGTGAATTACTGCAAACTAAAGATGTCCTCACAAAGACCAAGAAGAAATATTGGCCGGTTGTCGGTAAAGTGCTCAAAGAATTTTCTGTTGAGCTGATCGGGAATATCGCTGTTGAAATGATGAGAGGGTTTTAATGATAATCTGCCTTTTCAGATCATCATTCAGCTTTCAATACAATCTCAACCAGCGGACAGTAGCAGAATAGGCAGTCGAAGCCACCCATTTTATGTTCTGCTGTTTGATATCCCTCAACATCAACCGATATTTTATATGAATCCGTGTCGTGAATAAATACTTCAAATGAAAAACTGCCGTTTGCGTCTGTTAGCGTTTCCTGCTTTCCCGCAGTTGGAGAACACCAGGATATTTGTGAAAAATTAACACGTATCCCTTCCAATTCATTGCCTGGCTCCGCCGCGTCCAAATAAACGATGCCATCGATCTCACACGACCAGCCGATACAACCGGGGGTAGGCGAGGCTGATCGTTCAGTCGAAGGAGATTGGTCAACGGACCCATTGGACGCATCAGATTGACTGGTTTGTCCAGCTGACCTTCCATCGGGTACCTGGCAGCTGATCAGCAGCGTACAAATTGCAAGAACACGCACGCACCCTTGAACCATTTTTAAATGCTTCACATTTCACCTCCCATTTATAGATTACATCATTTCAGATGGGAAATAAAGCCATCCACCTCAAACTATATACCAAAAGCAAGCAGATTTCACCGAGCAGCAGATGTTATAACTGATGGATCATTGCTTCTACTTTATAATAAATTGCCGGTTAAAATAAATCCGTGCAAACAACTCCAAACTGATCTATCAGAAATTGATAACGCTTTGTATGAAAAGGTGTTTACCATCTTGAAAGTCGAAAAAAATATATGGGAACGAAAAAAGGAAAAATCATGAGCGAAAATATTAAACTGTACAAATACCGCTGGGTGATCCTGGCTATTTTCATGTTCGTCAACGTAACCATACAAATGTTGTGGATCACGTACGCACCGATCACCAGCCTGGCTGCTGAGTTTTATGGTGTAACTGACCTTCAGATTGGAATGCTGTCCATGTTATTCATGATCGCGTTTATCCCGCTGTCCATCCCCGCCTCCTGGGTGATCGATACCTATGGCTATCGAGCGGCCGTCAGTATCGGAGCGGTGATGATGGGTGTTTTTGGGCTTTTGCGCGGTTTTGCAGGGTCCAATTACACGCTCGTATTTTGGAGCACCGTCGGTATCGCCATCGCCCAACCATTTCTTTTGAATGCCTGGACCACGGTTCCAGCAAAATGGTTTTCGATCAAAGAACGCGCAACGGGCGTGGGGTTGATCACGCTTGCAAGCTTGATTGGTACCGGGATTGGGATGGTGGTCACGCCCATTCTCATCGAGAGCGGTGCGGCCATTTCAACCATCCAAATAATTTATGGGGGTATAACGGCTTTTTCATCGCTCGTGTTTATCCTCCTTGCGAGAGAAACTCCGCCCACCCCGCCCTGTGTCGATGGAGGGGATACTCGGGCGCTGATGCTGGATGGATTGAAAAGTGCGTTAAAGATACGATCTTTTTGGATCTACCTCTTCATTGCGTTTATCAGCTTAAGCATATTTAACGGCATCACAACCTGGGTTGAAGCCATCATCAAACCAAAAGGCTTCTCTCCCATTGATGCGGGTACGATCGGGGCCTTGATGCTCGTCGGTGGATTGCTGGGCGCGGTGCTCATCCCAATTTTTTCGGATAAACAGGGCAAACGGAAACCCTATCTCCTGCTGGGTGTGGTTTTATCAATACCCGGGCTGTTAGGGTTGGCATTTTTTAATTCGCTGTTATTACTGTTCATCTCAGCCTTTGTGATTGGCTTTTTCCTGATCAGCACAGGTCCGATTGGCATGCAGTATTCAGCAGAAATAACTTATCCCACTCCCGAAGGTACTTCGAACGGACTGATCCAGTTGTTTGGGCAGGCATCCTTCGTGTTTGTCTATATCATGGAAGCGATGAAAACCCCGGATGGCTCCTTCACGCCTTCGCTCCTCCTCGCTGCTGGCCTGCTTATTTTGGCAGCAATTCTGATCACCCGGATGAAGGAATCAACTGCCAGCCATAAAAGTGAAGAACTATCGAATCAGGGATGATCTTTCTTTCCTAAATACCAATTTTCAAAGAAAGGGAAAAGGAATTTGATCAATACTTCCGCATGGTCACAGGAAAAATATATCCACGCCATCCATTTTGCCGCTCGTGCGCATAAAGGACAGTTTTTCGAAGGCACAGATCTGCCATATCTTTTACACCTATCTATGGTCAGCTCTGAAGTGATCGCTGCGCTATCGGTCGAGCATGTGAATAGCCCCGACCTGGCTGTGCAGTGTGCCCTGCTGCATGACACAATTGAAAATGCCGGCATCACATTTGACAATATTATGGATGAGTTTGGAGAGGAGGTTGCCAATGGGGTGCTTGCGCTTACTAAAGATAAAACACTATCAAAATGCCATTACTTATCAGCAGTACGTTAAATAAAAAAAAGAGGAGAAAATACTTCCTCCTCTTTCATTGATCTGTTTATTCTTCTTCGGCGAAATATGAGTTATTCACGTCTTCAAGCATGGACATATAGTCCTTTTCGTACGCATCTTCAAATGCGGTTGTGTAAAAGAACAGGAAATTACCCACCCGATGGAAGATTGTGGTCCCGCTGATTCCATTATCATCACTCCACCACTCCAATTTTTCCCGGTCGTCGTCAAGTGTCACGTCTGTCGCCACGCGCAGGTCAGCACCGTAAAGGCGTTTCATGTAGTCAAGGGTGATCTGACCTTTCAAGACATTACTGACCTCAACGCCAGAATCATTCACCAAAACCTGAACGAATGCGTGCCCGTCCGGAGCAGTGTACGTTTCCACGACCGTATTTTCGATCATGTCCGTATCTTTGGTATATGACCATCCATTGGGAATTTCCAGATCGAACAATCCTTCCGGTGCGGTATAAGCCATCATCCCAGATTCCGTTACTGGCTGCTGTTCCTGTTGAACAGGTTCCGCAGGCGCGGGCTGCTCCACAACAGGTGCGGGTTCTTCTACAGCCGGCTGAGCTTCTACCACAACCGGTTCAGGTGCTGGCGCTGCAGGAGTTTGTCCACCACACGCACTTATCAGCAGTGCTGCAAATAACATACTTAAAATCATTTTTGTTTTCATTTTTTCTCCAATCACTTATTTATATGGTTTAGTGGTCTGACCTTTATACCACTTAACCTTATTATACGGGTATTTTGGAGAATGTCAATACATATATAAAAGTGCGGCAATTCCCATTTTTCATTGGTTACTTATTGACCTGAAGTGGCCTTCTCAGCATTAAATAAAAATTATCTTCGCAGAAATCAGGCTGAAGTGTTTTCACCATTTCAAATCCGTAATGTTGATACATCGCCACGTTCTTTTCGGTTTCCGTCTCCAAATAACAAATTTTTTTGTTCTTATCCGCATGGTCTAAGACTGGTCTTATCAACTTGGATCCCCATCCCTTTCCATGATGCTTTGGATGTACTCCAAATAACGACAAATAATAATGCGGCCGTTTGACGAAATGTGTGTGCGCTTTATCAATTTCAAAGAAAAAAGGTACTAGTTTACGGATATCACGCACCCGGAATTGGTTTAACTTAAACCACATCATTCGCAGGTTTAATAAGAAATTACTCTTGGGAAATCCATTTAAATGCCAAACCGCCGCCGCCTCATACGCATGTGAAGTTCTAAAAATAACCCCGTTTATCTGTGCCCGGTTAATATCAAATTGAAAATTCTGACGGATCGCCTCTTCTGAATGCCGTGCGGCTAAGGACA
Source organism: Pelolinea sp. (assembly GCA_030655835.1). GTDB lineage: Bacteria > Chloroflexota > Anaerolineae > Anaerolineales > Anaerolineaceae > Pelolinea. The sequence goes on along the minus strand of JAUSPC010000118.1, from coordinate 3,492 downwards.
GATATTGGAAAAAAGGATCCTCTTGAAATGCCGCAAAGAATAGATCGACGACATGGCCTGTCTCGTTCCAAGGGGCTGTTTCAAGCGGAATGTCTTTGGCGATCATTTCTGAAAGATTCAATTTATGGTTCGGCATCAATTCTCCAAATAAATTTGATAAACATATGCGGATCTTATAATGTATGATTAGATAGCAATAATCATACCTGATAGAAGGAGATTTATATGGCAAAGAAGATCATTATTGATACTGACCCCGGCGTAGACGACACGATCGCGATCTGTACCGCCCTGCGCTCACCTGAAGTTGAGGTCATCGGACTAACCAGCGTTTTTGGAAATGCGGCTGGCAATGTTACCGCCCAAAACGCGCTCCGTTTGGTAGAGTTAGAAGGCAACGACCACATCCCCGTTGCCCGCGGCAGTGATATTCCCCTGGTTGCTCCTCTCGAGAAACTCGGCACCTGGGTGCACGGCGAGGACGGTATGGGCAACACCAACCCGCCACCGCCAAAAGGAAAATTGGTTGACCAATCCGCCGCGGAATTCATCGTCAGCATGGCGCACGCGTACCCCAACCAGATCACTTTGGTACCTGTCGGCCCATTGACCAATATTGCCCTCGCCCTTCGCCTTGACCCGGAGATCGCGCATCTGATCCATGATGTAGTCATCATGGGCGGCGCAGTGACCATCCCCGGCAATATGACTCCCGTCGCCGAAGCCAATATCTACCACGACGCGCATGCCGCAGAGATCGTTATGGCAGCCGGCTGGCCGTTGACCCTGGTTGGGTTGGACGTAACCCAAAAATCCGTCATGACGCCTGCCTACCACCAGGAACTCTTTAAAGCGGGCAACCCGGCGGTGAAACTCATTCAACAGATCCTGCCCTGCTACCAAAGCTATTTCAACAAAACCGAAGGGCTGAATGGATCGACTTTCACGCATGACCCATCCGCAATCTCATATGTCATCAACCCTGATTTATTCGAGACCAGATCAGTACCGGTCTATGTTGAAACGGTAGGGCGCTGCATGGGCCAAACCGTCGCGGACTGGAAAGGCCAGTGGGGTGATGAGCGGCCAAATGTAAATGTATGTGTGGATGTCGAATCAGAAGGCGTGCTGGCACTCATCAAAGAACGTCTCACTAAATAACACATTAAGGAGTGCGCAAAGGAATTCATGGCAGCCATTAATAAAGTTGATTACAGCAAAGCATTTGCAAAAAGGGATTTTCAATTTGTTCCTTTCCTACCCAAAGCCGCAGTATTACTTAAATCTGCCAATTTACGTCCTGACGAAGATCTGCTAACTCTTGATCGCGGCGGCGAACACTATGCCTTTCTCCTCAAGCAGATGGCATACCATCACATTGCCCAGGGAACACTCGCTGGGAAACCCTATTTGGTCAGTTTCTGAGCAGTTTGCAACACCGGGGTTGGTCTAACCCCCATTGTTGAGGGAAAAGTGCACCATTTTGGAGTCGTTGGCGCCGCCAATGGTCTTTCCATTATGATGGATAGTGAAACACATTCATTATGGGATCCTATATCTGGTGAAGGTTTTGATGGACTAATGAAAGGTAGATCGCTGGAGATCTGGCCAGTTTTTATTACAAATGCGGGGTCAGAATTATCCGCCTACCCGAACACACAGCTTTACTCCTCCAACCCATCGATCACCTAAGAAATGGTTGATGGGGTGGTTTTATAGACTTCTGATGGGTATTAATTCAAGTGGATTTATTCCCCCATATTTTTACAATTCGATGTCCAAACCGATCGACCCGCGTTTGCCGAAGCTTAACCAGGGGCTGGGTGTGATCGTTAGTAAACGCGCTAAGTATTTCCCGATGGACGAGATGCCGCGCGATGAAGATATTAGCGAGAACTGGGATGGGCGCGCTATGATCATAAGCCGTTCGAAAGATGATGGCATCCCGCGCGCGGTTTGGAAAGATACCGGCGAACTGCCCATGCAGCTGCTATCGCGTTGGTACGGCTTTGCTTTTAGCTACCCGAATTGCGGGATCTATGAAGGTGAATAAAAAAACCTGAACTGGATTAGTATCTTCTATCAATAGGTTCTAAACTGAACTTCACCCTCGGATAGGTATCAAAAGATCTGATACCGAACCCTATAAGTCGTTTTTATCCGTTTGCGCTCTGTACTTTACCGGGATCGCCTGCCAAAAATCTTCAGCCCGCTGAGATCCGATCAGCAATCTTTTCCCATTCATCAGTTCAAATCGGATACCCTGATTACCGCTCACGCTATACGCTTTTCCTTTACACCGCCATCGGATTCCCCACCCTCCGTATTCTCTGATCGCGTTGTAAGTCTTTACCTCGCAGCGAACTACATCTTCAAAGGCGATCCTCCTGTATGACCAGTGGAATGGTATATAACGAAAATAAATACCATCCTCCCGCACTTCAGTGACAAGACGACAATAAAAGAAAAATAGTGGAAGTCCAAAACCAATCAGTATCCAAAAAATGAAAGCCATGCTGTCCGGCATAGGGTTCTGCCCAAACGGTCTTCCCAGCAAAAGCTGCTCCACCACCGCGTACCACTGCAATCCGGCAACCGCCAACACCACAAACATCACCCACGTCTGACGAAATTGCTGCACTTCGTGGAAAACTGGGCTTGGGTAATTTTTCTGATTCACAATTGTTTTTCTCCGCCAATATTCTAACAATAAAAAGCTCTAAAGTTGCTGTTCACAAATCAGTTAAATGATTCAAAGTGTCATTCCAAGCATATCCAAAAATTTGAAATATAAAACACCTTCTATTAAGAATAAAACCATTTCATCCGATCAAGGACCGGATTTTATCACTCATCTCTTTAACGTCTTTATGACCACCAACCGGACGCTCCGGCCATTCAAACAACTCCAACCCCCAATACTCTCTGGGTGTATCCGGAAAACGCGGCATCACCCAAACATGAAGGTGCGGAATATGATGACCGATCACAAATACATACACATGCTCGGCTCCTATGCCCTCCTTTAATGCTTTGCTCACATCCCTGATCACTTTGCCGATACCTTTTGCTTCCGCATCATTTAATTCAGCCCATGTAGGGATATGCCTTTTCGGCTCGACAATAAAGCTGCCAAGATAAGGGGTCTCCTGGTCGGAAGCGGACCATGAATGGCCTGAATAGAACAGATCATTTTCAAACACAGCTCCTCCCGGGAACACCTCTAACCCCTGATGCTTGCGGCAAATAAAACAATTTTCCTGATCGTTCATGATCAACCTCCTTCCAATACTGGCCTAATGATCTTTGAAAATAATGAGTATTAATTTTCTGTTTAAATACCATCAATCTTGATTTGCTGAATTCAAGTCTCAAGTGCAACCGTGATTTTTTAAGAATACCACAGGTGATGTGAAAGACAGACATTTCCTGGGTCTTGTATTCAATCTATTTTCAGCAAATTGAATGTCCGCATTCGTTAATTTACTAAAA
>JAUSPC010000117.1 GCA_030655835.1 Pelolinea sp. | reverse complement strand
CGTCTCACATGTGTCTGAACTTATTCAGGCAAACTTAGACCAAGATTTTCATGAATTATTGTTTTGAATCAATAAGAGAATCTTTCTCTGATTGGGAGAGGAATGCGCAATCCAAAGCGTTTTTCTGGGATTGGCGAATTTCATCAGGAGATAATCCTGCTTTTACGGCAGCAACCTCATATTCATGCGTGATATCAATCGCGCTGATGCCAGGATCATCCGTGCTGAGACTGGCTTTAATGCCAGACTGCAAAAACGTCTTGATAGGGTGGTGGGCGTAATCAGGTACAGTTGTTGTTTGCACATTGCTGGTAATGTTTGATTCCACGCCGATCTGATGGACTGCAAGATATTCCATCAAGGTTTTGTCTTCAACAGCGGAAACCGCATGCCCGATCCGTTCTGCGCCTAATAAGTTAATAGCCTGCCAGATAGATTCTGGACCTGCTGCCTCTCCGGCATGCGGGCAAGAATGCCAACCAGCATCTCTGGCAATTTTAAAGTGTTCTACGAAAAGATCTGCTGGAAAATTGGTTTCATCCCCAGCGAGATCCAGCGCAACTATATGGTCTTTTTGTGAAAGAAGTGCGTCTAATTCTTTTTTGCAAATTTCAGGACCATATGTTCGACTGATAATCCCGATCAAATTCACGCTAATGTGGTGGTCTTTCCTACCATGTTGGATCCCATCGATAATTGCCTCTGTTACGCCTGCTGGATCGAGGTGATTAGTCTCTGCCATAAACCATGGGGAAAAACGCAGCTCAATATGGTCAATGCCTTCGTTTTTGGCATCCTCAACGTTTTCATAAGCGATTCGACTGCAGGCATCGTAGTCGACCATAGCCATAGTCAGCCATTTGAATTTTTCAAAGAAACTTAGAATGCTTGGTTTTGGTTCGGTGACCTGAACATATGGGCGCAACCCCTCCAAAGTTCTAGAAGGGAGATCAAGATTATTTTTCAATCCGATCTCGAGGATCGTTTCTAAACGAACACTACCGTCCAAATGACGATGTAATTCAACTAACGGAAAACCAGGATCGATCATACTTATTCCGTTTGCTCTGGTGGATGTGAATCTGCATCCTGCCCAAGTTCACGTGACCTTTGATAAGCTGCCCACACTGCGCGGGAAATTGCGGTTCTAAACCCTGCTTTTTCAAGGTAATAGATCGCTTCGGCGGAAGTTCCGCCTGGTGACGTAACCTGGTTCCTCAATGCGGCAAGGTGCAGCGGCTCCAAACTATTTTGGTCATAGTAATCAACAGATCCACGAAGTGTTTCAGTCACCAGTTTTTCGGCGATCCGCCGCGAAAACCCAAGATGAACGCCAGCATCGACCATTGCTTCCATAAAAAGATACACATAAGCTGGGCCAGTACCGGAGAGAGCAGTGGCTTTATCGAGGTATTCTTCTTCTTCCACGAAGATTTCTTGTCCAATAGCGTTCAATATTGATTGGGTAATATTTTTCTGTGTTTCATCAACCTTCGCTGAACAGCACCATACCGTAATTCCTTCGCCAATTTGAGCAGGTGTATTGGGCATGGAACGTACGACTTTTTCGTGATTTAAAATTCTGGAGATCTTAGCTATTGAGGCGCCTGCGATTATTGAAAGAACTAATGCGTCTTCTTTCACCGCTCCGCGTAAACCTTCTAAAACTTTTTCTAATCTCTGAGGTTTGACAGAAAGGATCACAACATCAGCAAGATTAGCAGCTTTATTATTGTCTGTGAATGTTCTTATGCCATATTTATCTTTGAGTTGTTTGTTTCTATCCTCAAAAGGACCAGAAGCCAAAATATTTTCCGGAGCAGTTAATTTGTTCCTAATAATGCCTGAAAGCATCGCTTCTGCCATCACACCAGGACCAATGAATGCAATTATTCGATCTTTAAGCATAAAATTTATCTCCTAATCATTAAAATATGAACACCATCTTCTAATTGTATATTATTTGAAGCATAAATATTATTCAATAAAATTTTCCTGGATACATTCTAAGAAACCTTTTAGAAATGGATCTGGTTCCGTTTGGCTTGATGCAAATATTGTTAGTTCTGTTTGTTCGGTTGGCAGATCAATAAGTGGGACCACTCTCAATTGGTCACTGATCGCGTTCTTAGGAAAAATGCCGATTGCAGTTCCTTCTAATAGTACAGCTTGCTCCATCAAAGATGGGTTAGGTGCTATAAACATACCTGGTGAAAAAAACGGGATTTGGAAAATGTTTTGAATGGATTTCTCCAAAAATGAGGCATTTGAATAGCCCCAGAGACGAATTGGTTCAATTGCCATCTCGTTTGAGATATCACCGATCGAACAAACCTCACATACTTCCTCTAGACCTGCTGCTGTTGTGACTTTTCCTTGATAGATATTTCGCAAGTTATCAAGTGTAAGGTTGGTAATTGGACTGATTTGATTAACCCCAATGATCAAAGCGTCTAGACCTAATTGATAAGAAAATTCTGGATATGAATCGAATTCATCATAGGAAAAATGGATATCACTTTTCGCTAAAGAGGTTGGATCGTCTGCTTGATCAAGAACGAAGGCTGCTTCAGAGAATATTTCGCTGCAATCATTAATTGTCGGGATCATCCATTGAACGGACATTGAGTAGGTTAAATAATATATATTTTCAACCACCCCAATCTCGTCTTTTGTTGGTTTATTTATGTTGACTCCTGTTAATAAGAGAGATCCGCTTCCCAAGATCAGGCAGTAAATTGCGAAAGGAACTAGAGAATGGTTGGTGATATATTGTAGTAGCCAGCGAATGGAAAAAAAACCCACAATTCCTGATGTGATAAATCCAATGATCATGACGGGTAAAAATTGGGAGAGATAGGGTATCTTTAACAGATCAATAAAGCTTAATATTCCAGCGGCGGCCATAATAGGGATCGCCATTAAGAATGTAAATTGCCCGGCTGTCTTTCGATCAAGATTCCTGATCAAACCTCCTGAGATCGTACTACCTGATCGGGAGATACCTGGGAAAATAGATACTGCCTGCGAAACACCCATCACAACTGCATCCAGCCAATTCAAAGACGCGATATTTCGAGATCTTTTTCCAATTTTTTCTGATAATAACAAGAATACCGCAGTTACGATCAACAAAGCACTTGCAATATCAGGACGAGAAAAGATTTTTTCAATCTGTTCTTTGAAGAGCAACCCTACCAATCCGGCAGGGATTGTCGCAAAGATTGCCAGCCATCCCGTCCTTGCTTGAATTTCATAGAACGGCTTTTTATTTTTTATGCCAACCAGCATTGCTTTTGTGATTTGGATAAGATCGTTCCAGTAGAATGCTATGACCGCGATCAACGTACTTATTTGAATAAGCACATTAAATGGAAATATTTGTTCAGAAGGAACGTCCCACCCCAGTAAGTTTGGGATGATGACCAAATGCCCGGAGCTGGATATTGGGAGAAATTCTGTGATACCCTGGATAATACCCAGGATAATTGCTTGAAGAATGGTCATATTATTAGCTGAATTCAAGTCTCAAGTGCAACCGTGATTTTTTAAGAATACCACAGGTGATGTGAAAGACAGACATTTCCTGGGTCTTGTATTCAATCGATTTTCAGCAAATTGAATGTCCGCATTCGTTAATTTACTAAAATCAGTGTTTTTGGGAATGTATTGGCGAATCAGCCCATTCGTATTTTCATTGGTCCCTCGTTCCCATGAAGAATAAGGGTGCGCAAAATAAATCTTAGCTCCCAAAGCTTTGGCAATCTCT
>JAUSPC010000112.1 GCA_030655835.1 Pelolinea sp. | reverse complement strand
GAAAGCGTATGGTGAGGGTTTCTGTCATATCAATATCACCTCACTGGCTCCACATAGATGGGTTGTTTTTTGAATCATTAAGTCCATTATTTTGTCCCCCGTCGGACCTTTTCAGTTTAGCATACCGTCTCCCGGAGGTGTCAACCAGCTGTCTGACTTTTTCTTCAAGCTGTCGTGTTCTGGATATGGTTGGTACATCATGGGAATGTAGATGGGCGGGCTGTTTGGCAGAGCGGATGCGCACCCAAAATTCACGTGAGTTTTGATTAGAGATCAGGTAGGCCAGGTTGTCCCAATCATGCTGCTCATGGATTTCTCTTACTCGGGGGATCAGGATCGATTTGATCTGCTGGAGGTCTATCTGCGTTTTCACTTTGGCGTTGAAATCTTTGGTAGGGAAAACATGTTTGGCCAGACGGATCGCATCATCAAAACCAGTTCGAAAACAAGCGATTGTCCCGGAGGTATTCAGCACCGCCGCTTGGATATCCTCATCTAACTGTGCCAAATACTGATGTGCCAGCACCATTGATAATTGATATTTGCGAGCTTCGCTGAGGATGTCGGAGATGTTATTGGTGGTGTAGTTTTGGAACTCATCCAGATACAAATAAAAGGGTTCGCGCTCGCTGATAGTACTTCTGGATAAAGCTGCTTGTTGGGTTTGAGCGACGATAAAAGCTCCTAATAAATTGCTCGTGTTCTCGCCCAGAATGCCTTTGGGGATCTGCACCAGGATGATGCAGCGCTGGTTCATCAGATCGCGGATATCAATCCCATTCGATATCGTGAACATCGCGGATATATCCGGGTCATGTAAAAAGCTTCCCAACTTATTGAGTAAAGGAGATACCCATTCGCGCACTACAGACAGTGTGGTAGGAAATTCCTGCTGAAAATAAAAGCGTGTGCCTTCATTTTCAATTTGATCAACCAGAGGCTCACGGAAATCAACATCCATCAAAAAGCGCGCGGTGGCTGTGATGGGAAGCTTTAGATCGGCCAATGCTGAAAAGGTGTTCGCCATCAGCCAGGTCATACGCGGCGCCTGGTTGGATTCAAGCTTCCAAATCTTGAGGATGATGTCAGTTAAAAACCAGGCAATCCGTTCAGCGGAAGTCCCGGGAGGCACATACAGGGGATTGAGCTGTACCGCCCAGTGCTTGTCAATCGGATTGATGATTACCACCCTGTTCCAAAGGCTGGGATATTGAGCCACCCAGGATAGCACATTTTGGAACAGGTCACCATGAGGATCAATCAAACACAACCCTTTTCCCGCTGCAATATCCTGCAGAATCCAGGATTCCAACAAGCGTGATTTACCAGAACCAGGCTGGCCAATCACGTACGTGTGAGTGGACCTCTGGCTCGTCTGTAATATCGAACGGCGCGCAAATGGATTTACCATAATGATTCTCCCAGGTCTAATCCCGTTGGTTCAAAAAAATCCTTCCATAAATATCCGATCAGAACACCGTGCGAGATGGCGCCCATCATCGTCCATATGGAAAGGGATTTATCACGTAATAAATTGATCAGAAATAAAAAACATAAAGACAACAGACTGCAAGCAATTATGCGCTGGGGATTGTGCAGCAGATCAACCCCGGAGCGATCATCCAGATGGCTTTGGATCCAAGTCAACAGCCATTCATAGATCAGATAAGAAAGATAAAAAACATAGCGGATTAATTTTAAAAAGAGCCGCATCAGTTTGGGAGTATTGCGGATGAATAGCATTCCCATCACCATCATGATGGTGGTTGAAAACGAGCAGAACCCAAACAAGATGCGGCCGATCATTTTATTCGATATCCCAGCGGTCGATCTCTACCCAGGAATCATCAGGCATAACTGCCACCAAGATCGGGTCGATAATGACCGCTGCAGCCAACAACCCCGCGGGAAGGATCAGAAGACCTCCGACAATAGCGATCCCAACCGCGGCAACCAATGATCCGGTAACGGCAGCCAGTCCGACTGCCGCTCCACCAATCTTCTTGAGTAGTTGCTGATCCACTTTCGGTTTCTCCAGAGGAATAGGTGAAGTCAGTTGCAGGGGCGCTTCATGCACCATCACAAACCCTTGCGGGCGGATACCCGCTTCAAATAAGGCTTTGATGCGCTGGATGGCTTGATCCGGTAAAGCAGTGGAATCCATTGTAGATGGGACTAAAAGCCAATCCTGGATCCGCATCGGTTCCTTCAACATGGGAGCTTTCCCAAGCACCTGCATCGGCCAACGATTTTCCTTGCCGAGGGTCAAGAGCTGTTTTGTTTGGAACCCCAGAAGGGTTTCTGCGGTCTTTTTATCGTACAGTTGATAATTAGTGTCGTTCATTAGATACTCCTGTTAGGTTCTCTGCTGGTGCTGCAGGAAGTTGATAAAAGTTGCCAATGCTTTTTCCCACCCGAAACTAGATATCCAGGTAAGCGCGGATACCAGTAAAAGCACCAGCCAATACACTGCGCCAGAGGGTAGAAAAAACCACATAATCGTGAACACCGCAGGCACTGCGATCAGGGAAATCGTTCGCTTGGAAAGACCTCCTACCCGCCGACCGAATTTGATGTTTTGATACGGTTTGTTTTCTTGCATATGTTCTCCTTTCTGCATCAGGCATTTTCTTGGTATATACTTATCAATAATTAGCAATCCAGTGATCATAAATTTTGCCTGATGCATGAATAAAGTAGCACGTCAGTGATGTTTTCATCGTAGTCATCCGTTTAAATATGCGTTATTTAGGCTAAATTTAAACAAACAACTAAGAAAAGGATGAAATTTATAAGGAGGCTTGAGGTGGAAAATCCAGATGTGATCAGACGCTTAGAAAAACTTTCCCCACGGAAAAAAGAGATATTGAAATGCTTCTGCCGCGCCATGTCCATCGAACAAATTGCGGAAAAATATTGTATTGAAAAGAATTCTGTGCGGTCGCATATGAGCCAAATCTATATCAAGTTAGAATTGGATTTAATCTCCGTTGATGCACGGCGTGCAGTTCTGTTGCGGTTGTACTGCGAAGCATTTGAAAAGTACGTGAAAGGATCTGAATATAAGGGAGAAACTGCCATTGTTGATCTTTCACCGGAAAGTTTTGAAGAAGAAGCAAAAGAGGAGGAAGACATGACGCCTAAAAGCCAGAAGCGTAAGAAGGAAATTGATAGGATGATCGATTCCGACCAAAAAGCGATAGTGGAGAGAAGAGAGAATAAAGGTGTAATACCCGTACCAGTAGAAACAAGACGCAGGATCAATCCTTTTCAAATTGGTCTTTTTATCTTTGCATTGATCGGATTTGCAGCAGTATCTATATTTATATTTGAGTTGTTGACCGGACGCTTAGGTATTTTTTCTACCAACCAGCAGGAACCTGCGCCTATCCAGGAAATTCAGCAGGCGCCGACAGAGATGATTGTGCCGACGGCATTACCCACCAATACCGAGATTGTTCCAACACAATCACTGACGAGTGCGCCAACCCCACTGCCAAAACCAGCAGTCCTGTTTGAAGATGATTTTGAAAATGGGTTGTCAGATGCCTGGGAGGTCGTTTCAGGCAATCCCATGATCGTGAACGGCATGCTCACTTCGGATCAAGATACATGGCTGATGGTTGGCGATCCAAACTGGAGAAATTACTCTGTCGAATTTGTAACAGAGCATCCGTTGCCTTTGTACGGCTATAGCACCGGATTTAACGCGATTGGAATGCGGGTTCAAGACATTGATAATATGTATGCTTTCAAATGGGGACGGTACCAGGGGGAGAGCTATATCGTTCAAAGTGGGAACTGGTCTAAAATCCCGCAATCAGATTACGATGTAGACGATGATGAAACTAACCTGAGATTTACCATGGTGGACGGTACGATGACGGTATACGAGAATGGGGTTAAGGGCACATCATTTTTTGACACACGATTTGAAAATGGAAAGATCGCTTTGAAGATTTTCCCAGAAGCGATTATTGACAATTTCAAAGTTAAGGAAATTCTGGAATAAGGAATTATTCTAAATAAAACCACGAAAACACCACAAACCAACGAGAGACGTCTATCAAAGAATTTCCGCTCCGTTCTCCGGCGACCATGACAAAAGGTCTGGAAAACGTCAGGGGCGCAAGGCGTCGGGCTCGTAGAGACCGACCAGCTATGCCGTGAGTAGCGGAAGCAGTTTCACCGACAGGTGAATCTGGTGAAGCTACGGTAAGCTGTGAAGATGAATATCGAAACAGTGGCGGCGTAGCTGGTCGGGGTCGATTCCAACCATATACTTAGGTTGGATGAGAGACGACGCCCTGGCTTTATGAGTGGGGGGTCTGACGAAGACGATTTTATGCTTGATTTATAAGCATAAATTGGTCTAAGGAATGACCTCTCCGAGAAAAGCCAGCCTTTTCCAGCTCAAGACAAGGGTTCGATGCCCGCAGACTTGAGATTTACTTGTTCACACCGGATGAATAGGTAAGTGAATAAGTAAATGAATA
>JAUSPC010000050.1 GCA_030655835.1 Pelolinea sp. | reverse complement strand
CGTTCCTGAATGTCACTTCCGCGTATAAAACCCCACCATCCGATTGTGATTGCGATTGCAACAAAGCAAATAGAAAAAATTGCTGTTGAAATTTTGTAGGGTTGATAATTAAGAGCTGCTAAATCTTTTTTTTCTTTTTGCCCACTGATGATCAAAAGCATGCTAAGTGAGAAATATGATGTTAATAGAGAAGATCCGCCATAAGAAACAAACGGTAAGGTTAACCCTGTGATGGGTAATAACCGAATATTTCCACCTAAAATTAAAATGGATTGGGTAATTACATAAATCGTAATTCCTGCGGCAAGATATCGATAGAACCTATTACTAGCATTAAAAGATACTCGAGTACCTCTAAATAAAAAAACCAGCAACATAGATATGAATCCGATGCTGCCAATTACTCCAGTTTCTTCTGCAATCGCAGAAAATATGAAATCTGAATGAGAGAGTGGAACAAGGTTTGGATAACCAAGGCCGAGGCCGGTTCCAAATAAACCCCCAGAGGCGATCGCAATTATGGATTGAATTATCTGATAAGAACTTGCCCGGGAATCAGCCCAAGGAAGGATCCATCCCTGAAAACGAATCCGAATAAGGTCAATAAAAAAGAAACCAATAACGGATGAAAGTATAAGTAATATACTACCCAACAAAAGGATACGTTTTTTACCATATACAAAATAGACCATCAATATATAAATTGCGATGAAGATCAAAGCGGTTCCCAGGTCTTTTTGCGCGATTAATAATACAATCGATGCGGCGACCAGAATCATTGTTGGAAGAAGCGTACGGAAGATATCAAATTGCCCTGATGGTTTTTCTGAAAAATAAGAAGCAAGATAAAAAATTAAAATTATTTTTAGGAATTCAGAGGGTTGAAAGTAAACTCCATTGGACCCCAGCCAAAGTTTTGGGCCAATTCCTCCTGGATATGTACCAAAAAAGAAAGTGAGTGCTATTAATGATAATCCAGAGGCGAGCCAAAAATACTTATATTTTTTGAGCTGGGTAAGAATGGATGGATTTCTCAATAAGAATATTGCAATTACCGAAGAAATGGTTAACCAAAGCGTTTGGCGTAATCCAAAAAATGTATTTAATCGAAAAATTGTGAGCAGCCCCCAACCAACCATAATTTGGGCTATGATAAAAATATATGGATCCCATTTCCGGAACCTATTATTAAGGGTGGTGTAGATACTAAATGTACTCCCTAACCAAAATAAATATCCAATCCAATGAGTCCATCGGTAATCAACATCCCAACTTCTATACCTGGTTGATGGTGAAAGAGTGAGGATAACTGATAATAAAAATAGAAAGAGGGCAGCAAGGATTAGTAATACCAGAGGTGAGTTTTTCGGGATAATTTTGTTTGAAAAGAATGATTTCACGTTGATAAGTATTATTTAAGCAGGAGATTGAGGTTCTCCCCTGTTTTCGTGGGAATGAGATCTTTTCGTGTCATGAGGGCATTTTTTAGGGCAATATCACATTCACATGATCGGGTTTCGGTTAGATTATTAATTAGGTTTAGTATTGATTTTTGCGCAATCTCGGTATTCGCTTGAAGTACTTTAATCACTTTTTCAACAGTAACCGATTCTTCACTGGAATACCAGACATCATAATCTGTGACATGTGCCATTGTTGTATAGCAAATTTCAGCTTCTCGAGCGAGGAATACTTCCGGGCAAGCGGTCATTCCTATGATCGACATCCCCCATTGTCGATAAAGTTTTGATTCTGCAATAGTAGAAAAACGCGGGCCTTCGATCGTTAAATAGGTTCCTTTTTTATGTACAGTTGCTCCAGCCTCTAATACTGCTTGGTATATTTGATTAGAAAGTTCTGGGCAGTAGGGATTTGCAACACTAACATGAACAACAGCACCATTTCCGAAAAAAGTTCTTTCTCTTTTATGTGTAAAATCAAAGATCTGATTCGGGATCACTATATGACCGGGCGAAAGATCTTCTCTGAGTGACCCACATGCGGAGATGCTGACTATTCGATCAACACCAATTGATTTAAGTGCATAAATATTCGCACGGTAATTAACTTCACTTGGAGAGAAAATATGACCAATTCCATGTCGCGCAAGAAATGCAATGGCGTGACCTGAAATTTCGCCAGAAATTATTGGGGAACTTGGTTCACCGAAAGGGGTATCAATTAATAGGGTTTTTTTGTTTTCTAAAGCAGGGAAATCGTATAGGCCTGAACCGCCAATTACGCCTAACCAGTATTTTTTATCCATAAATAGACTCCAAATCAAATAAATAATTCAAATAAACAAGCAGATTATATCGCATGGGAATTGGAATTTTCGTCTAAACTAATTTCAATAATTGTTTTTCCACAAGAAATCTGATCGCCTGACGTGATAATTATGGGTGTTACGATTGGGTCCTCATTGATCAAAGTTCCATTTGTAGATTGAAGGTCTTCTAACCACCAATTTTTTCCTTTATAGAAAATGCGTGCATGCATATTTGATACCGTGTCATCGTCCTGAAGTTGAATATGGGCAAGGTCGCTCCTGCCAATAAATATTTCGCTGATCGAAAAGTCATCCGATTCGCCTGATTTCAGATTTTTGATCGTGAGGATTGCGCTTGATTGGATGTCAGAACTGTTCTTTATTTTAAATAAATCTCTCCATAAAATAAAAATGATCAACCCCAAGCATATATATAAACTGATCGCTGCCAATGCGCGAAGGATTAAAATTACGAAAGCGCTCATTTATCTTCTCTTATTTCTTTGGTTTTCATGATTTTAGTTCTTGTATTCTGGTGGTCTATTTCATCCGGGCTTTCACCTATGCTAAAAATTAAAGGAACATCTGCTATCTCTATGACATCCCCATTGGACAATTGGTGCTGTTTGATCGTGTGGCCATTAACTTTTGTGCCGCTTGTTGAACCAGTATCAAAAACATAAAATCCATTTCTGATTCGGCGGATCTGTGCGTGGACCCTTGATACACGTAAATTGTCAATTACCAGGTCGTTATCGTCCTGCCTTCCTATGCTTGTAATGTTTTTACTAATTTCAAAAATTTCTTCATTCCATAAAATTAGAAATGCATCCAATCCGATTAATTTATTACTCTCACCTGTAAGCTCTAAAGAGATATTGATGGTATCACCTGATATAGAGGCGGATTGTTTGGCAATGACAATAAATTCTTTATCAATTGTTTCATCAGAGATGATCTCTATCTTTAATGGACCACTTAGTTTAAAGGAATGCTCCTCAGAAAATTCGGTGATCAAGTGGAGAGCAAAGTATTCCCATTCCTTTAATTCATCAATATTAAAATAATCTTTATCTCGTACATATATAGAAAAAACATTAGGTATTATTTCCCCCCCATTCATTACTTGAATATTATTTTCAACCGAATTTACCAACTCTTCCGTCAATAAGATCAATGGGTTCTTATTGAATATAGAAAGTAATTTCCCTTCAAAAAATGTTTCTAACTTGTTATCGATATCTTGGATTGAAATTTTCATGTGTATTAATTATAGTAGATGGCCATCACAAATATATTTGTGGGATATTTAATTTTTCTATATATTTTAACAAAGAAGTCTGGGAAATTTGAAATATTTCAGAAGAAGTACTCAGTAATTCCTTAAGCTGCAATTTATGATGATAAAAAACGCTTGACGAATTAATTATTCAAGGTAAATTGGATTACTGAAGATCCACCCTCTTTTGCGACCTAAAAAATGCTTATAGCATTCAACCCGATAAATCCCGGATGAATTTATGTTCATTTTGATCTCTCTTTCACCAGAGAATTTTCGAAACAATGTTCCATTCTTCATGATGCGGCAATCCGATCTTATTGGGAGAATTATCGTAAGTGTCATCCCATTTGTATATGGGTGAGATTCCCCCATTTGGATTTTTGTCATGTCATCTTCAATAAAGAATTTGAAACCCTTTGATGGAAAAATCAGATCGTTAGCGATAAATGAGGTGCCTCTTTTAAGTGCATTTAGGATCGAATTTTTGTCCTGAATAACATTCTCGATAAGTTCCTTTTCGAGAAGAATGTGATTATTGATAGAAGAAAAGTGGTATTTATAAGGGAAAACCAATCGATTCAATGGACCAACCGAGAAATTAATCGCATGTGCATCTGATCCTCCAATCGCCACTGTTTTCATTCCATTAGTTAGAAGGTTTTCCCAGATCGCAAATGTTTTTTGGGGAGGAGAAAGCGGAAGGAATTTCGGAAAAAATGCGTAAAAATATGTAGCTAGTTTATTCTTTGCCCGCACCTTTAAATCGCTAAAACCATTCCAAAGTTCGATTCCGGTGTACCCGCTGACCGACCAGTCTTCCCAGGATATATCCGGTTCATTAAATGCCGGTAATTCCGGATCGTAGGGGTGGGCAAGAAAAGAAATACCACCAGCAGATTGAATTTCTTTGATCATTGTTTGGCGATCTTGGGAAAGATGAGCAAAGCTTTCGCCTGCGCCCAGAGCAAGCAGATGGTTTTTTTGCTGAGTCGCATTATTATCATGTATTTCCTCCCCCATGATCATTAGCACTTTTCCGTTTTTGTTCTTGAAGTACCCCTCAAGTCCATCAACATAAATATTGTGGTCAGTTATAAAGATCACATCTATACCTGCGCTGATGGCATCCATAGCAATATCAGCATGATATTTGCTTCCGTCTGAATATGCTGTGTGAATGTGTATATTTGCAGTTATTTCAAACATCAAGTTGACCTTTTTGCAATAAAAAAGGTATAATCCTTTTTACTTAAGATTGGAGGTTCGTGTTGGTTACATATTTTCAGATTGCATTGATTATAACGTCCTTAGCGTTGATCGCGAGTATAGTCATACAAAATAAAGGTGTTGGTTTAGGTGGATTAACCGGCCAGGATGCGGGTGGTATATTTAGTGCACGGCGTGGTATTGAAAAAACCCTATTTTGGATAACAATTACTTTAGCAATTGTGTTCGTCATATTGGTTATGGCGACGATAGCGGTCAGCAAATAACTTATCAATTAGAAGGTTGAACAGGGCTTCTTCTGTTTCTAGAAGTAAGCCCTTTTTAATGTAAAATCATTCCATATATGAAACAATTCCGTTGGCAGATAATCATCATTCTTCTCACTGGTTTGGTGGTTGGACTATTATTGTTAAGTGAACAAACAGGGTTCCGATTGGTCGCACCTGTTCCAATTCGAGGTGGTTCGTACACAGAGGCACTTGTTGGAGAGCTGCAGCGATTAAACCCAGTTCTTGATTATTACAATTCTGTTGATCGTGATGTTGATCGATTAATATTTTCCAGCCTGATCGATTATGATACTCAGGGACTGCCAAAAGCAGACTTAGCAGAGAGCTGGGGAATATCTTATGATGGCCTTTCTTATAATTTTGTGATCAGAGAGGATGCCTTCTGGCATGATGGTAATCCCGTTATTGCAGATGACATTCTATTCACAATTAATTTGATGCGGGATCCTGATTCTGTTCTCCCTGATGATATAAAAGATTTTTGGCAGGGAGTGGAGATTATTCCTCTTGGAGATAAGCAGGTGCAATTTCGTTTGCAGGAGCCCTTCGCGCCATTCTTAGATTATTTAAATTTTGGAATTCTCCCAAATCATATCCTGTCTGGGATGACCTATGCCGAGATGATTAATTCAGAATTTAATCTGAAACCAATTGGAAGTGGTCCATACAAATTTGACGGACTTACCAGTGAAGAGGGCATGATCAGTGGGGTTATCCTGTCTGCAAATACGGATTTTTACGAGAAACCTCCTTTCATAAGCGAAATCGTTTTCAGGTATTATGGAAGCAATGAAGAGGCTTTTAATGCGTATTTAGCAGGAAATGTTCTGGGGGTCAGCAACATCTCATCTCAAATCCTTAATGACGCGCTTGTAAATGAGGATCTCTCTCTTTACAGTATTGTTGATCCAGAGTTTTCTATGATCATTTTGAATTTGAATAATAATAATGTCAGATTTTTCCAGGATGAGGATGTTCGGCGTTCGCTCCTTATGGGTTTAGATCGCAAAGGCATGATTGACAGGGTACTAAACGGACAAGGAATTATTGCAGATGTCCCAATTTTGTTGAACTCTTGGGCATATTATTCTGGAAATCAAAGTGTTGATCAAAATGTTCAAGAATCTATCAATCTATTGAAGGGAGCAGGATATGTTGCAGAAGATGGTGGATCTGTACGATCTAAAGATGGTAATTCATTGACATTCTCCATAGTACATCCAAATGATGCTTTTCATACGCAAATTGCTCAATCGATAAAATCTGATTGGGAAAAACTGGGAGTTAATGTTGATCTGTTAGCTGTACCATACGATGCGTTAATTCTTGATCATCTACAACCATTAACCTACGAAGCTGCGCTAATTGATATAAACTATTTCAGATCACCAGACCCGGACCCGTACCCATTTTGGGATCAATCCCAACAAACAAGTGGCCAGAATTATTCACAATGGGAAAACCGCGTTGTTAGCCAATATCTTGAAGAAGCTCGTGTTTCCCAGGACCTTGAAGCGCGGGCAAAATTATATAGAAATTTCCAAATAGTTTTTTCGGATGAGCTGCCCGCTCTACCTCTCTTTTATACAACCTATAGTTTTGCTGTCGATCAGAGTATTCAGGGGATTCGGGTTGGGTCAATGTATGATTCAAGTGATCGTTTCTGGAATATAACTGATTGGTTTCTAATTACCGAATCTGGTCAAGCAGAAACGCAATAAGGTAAGGTGGATAATGCGCTATTTTTCTGGGAAAGGGGATTCTGGGGAAACCAACCTTTTTGATGGGCGGAAAGTTTCTAAGGATGATCCGACTTTAGAGTTAATTGGAACAATTGACGAACTCAGCGCCCAGATAGGTTTGGCTATTAGTCTAACAATCCAAACAGATATCAAAAAAACACTTCGTTTAGTTCAAATCACATTATCAAAAATAATGGGCTTGATCGCAGGTGCGGAAGGCTCATCCATTGGAGATTTGGACATCCCAAACGGGATCATCGGTTTGGAGGAAGTGATCGATAATTACGGACACAAATTAGATCCGGTTGAAGGTTTCACTTTTTCTGGAAAAACTACTTCCGGTGCCGCATTAGACTTGTGTCGAGCAATGGCAAGGAAAGCTGAGCGAAGAGCACTAACCCATTCACGGGAGAATAAGTTACTCGATCAAGATGTTATTGCCTATTTGAATAGGCTATCATCATTATTCTATGTTTTCAGTCTATTTGTTGATCAAACTAAAAATATTGACCATATAAAATAAAATAATTTAGACTATAATCTAATTGTTCGGAGGGCGGACAATTTTTTTTACTTTAAGGTGCTAACATTGAGCGAACAAGAACATATCATCGAAACCTTTACAGAAATGGCTCCTCGCTATGAAAGTCTAATGAATAGCGAATTGAACCGTTTCTGGGGAGTCAGTTATCCAGAATTCGTAGGTGAACTGGTTAATGGGATTGATTTTATTGACAATCAAAAACTCCTTGATGTCGCTACAGGAACCGCTTTCATTCCTCAATTCATTTCGAAGCAGGGGTTTTCATTTGATCAATTTGTGGGTTTAGACATAACGTTTGAAATGCTTTCCAATGCAAAACAGCAAATAGAAAACAACAACTTTCACAAACCAATTCGATTGGTTTGTGCCTCTGCGCATGAAATGCCATTTAAGAATAATAATTTTGATATTGTGATTTGCTGTCTGGCAACCCATCATATGAATGTGGATATGCTGCTTGAACAAATATACATGGAGCTAAAGGCGGGAGGAAAATTTCATATAGGAGATGTGGGAGGATCTAAGCGATGGAAAGTAGGAATTTTTCGGGCAATGATCAAGGCATTTGCTTATATATATTTCCTTTTTACTGAAAACCTATCACGTGCCCGGGCAGAATCAGAAGCGATTGCTAATATATTAACTATCGACGAATGGAGGGAATTGATTTTTTCCAATGGATTTGAATCAGTAAAAACTCGTGAACTAAAGTCAAAACGTTTTTGGACACCCAACCCTGTTATTCTAGAAGGGAAAAAACCAATGGAGGCAGTAAATGACGTACACATCTGAACTTATTAAGAATGGGGAAAAAGAAAAGATCTGGTCGAAATACTGTGGGTACCTGGATCTTTCAATGGAAGAATTCATGCATATTCAAGAGAGACTGCTGGTAGAACAATTTGAAACATTAAAGGACTGCAATTTGGGAAAACATTTTTTTGGGAACCGACCTCCAAAAAACGTGGAAGATTTTAGGAAAAATGTCCCTTTGACTACTTATTCAGATTATGTCGAATTTCTAATGGATCAAAAAGAAGATGACCTGCCTGAGGCAAATTACAGATGGGCAAGAACCTCTGGAAAGTCTGGTGAATATCCCTGCAAATGGGTGCCTTATACGGACCGCATGTATGAAAAGCTGGGTGAAGTTGTATTAACAACGATGATCCTTGCCTCCTGCTCAGAAAAAGGAGATGTGCAGGTTGAAACAGATGATGTCTTTCTGCTCGCAACAGCTCCACGGCCATATATTTCCAGTTATGTCAGCTTAGCTACTGACGACCTTCTTGACGCGAAATTCATTCCATCGCTTGCTGAAGGTGCGAAAATGGAGTTTGGCGCGCGGTTAGCAGCGGGATTCAGCATAGGTATGGAAACAGGAATTGATTATTTTTTTGGTATAGCGAGCATTCTGGCTAAAATGGGGGAGCGGTTTGAAAGCGGGATGACCGGTGGAAAATTCTCCCTAAAAATGCTGAAACCAAAAATCCTTGGCAGGTATTTCAAGGCTTTTATGAAAGCAAAAATACAAAAAAGAGGCATCCTGCCGAGAGATCTTTGGAATCTAAAGGGAATAATGGCAGGCGGAACGGATACGGAAATCTATAAAGACAAAGTTAAACATTATTGGGGAAAACTTCCATTAGAAGGTGTTGGAGGCACAGAGATTGGCACCATGTGTGCGCAGGCGTGGAATTACAAGGGCATGACCTTTCTACCAGATATCAATTTCTATGAATTTATTCCTCTTAGTGAACATCTAAAAGCAAAAGAAGATCCATCCTATATACCAAAAACCCTTTTAATGAATGAGTTAACTCTAGGTGTGTATGAAGTTGTGATAACAAATTTACACGGCGGTGTACTATTACGGAATAGAGTCGGTGATCTTTTTGAAGTGATCGCAATGGAAGATGTGGAAATCGGATGTAGGCTGCCCCAATTTAAATTCTTCTCCCGAAGTAGTGATTATCTGGGTTTACGAGGGATGGTCAGGTTTACCGAAAAAACGATCTGGCATGCTTTGGAGGGATCAGGTATAAAATATGTGGACTGGACAGCCAGAAAGGAAACTGTAGACGGAAAATCAATACTCCACCTGTACCTGGAATTAGATGAAACAGAAAAATCTTCCCCAACGGTATTAAAGAAAATGATCAAAAAATCCCTGAATAAAGTAGATTCAGATTTCGGGGATATGGAAAAGATGATGGATGACGATTATTTATCTATTACAAAGCTGCCATCTGGCGCATTTAATAATTATATTCAAAGCCAGCGTGAAGCAGGCGCGGATCTTGCTCACATTAAGCCACCGCACATGCAGCCAAAAGACAAGCAGTTAGAGAAATTGATGAAAATTGGGTAAAAACCGCGACATATGATATTTAACCTGAATACGATTATTCCTGTTATTGCAACAGTTTTATACGCATCCTTGTTTGTATTGGTGGCAGTTACTAAGCCAATAACTAATGTAAAAAGCCGGTTCCTATTGTATCTTCTCGCGATGGTTTTCTGGTCTTTTGGCGCGTTCATGGTTTTTTTCGATTCTGGACATACAACCTTCTGGTTTCGAGTAATGAGTGCTGGCGGAGCCGCATCAATGATCACCCTGTTCTACTTCACACAGGAGGTAGTTAATAATCCACTGGGAACCTGGCCGCGCGTTGTTTATATCTATGGAATTTTTGCCTTATCAGTTACTTTATTAACCAATCTGGTCATACCTTACGCCTCCATTATTAATGGTGAATTGATTTATGAATTTAGCACCTTGATCGCATTAGTGGCGGGACCGGGATTTTTATTAATATTATTCAATATATACCAACTTACCAACAGGTCAAGAGAATCACGCGATGAAACGCAGATCACCAGGTTTTCGCTTCTTGTTATTGCGATCGTCGTAACCCTTATTGGAGGAGCATCCAATTTAACGGATTTGGGACAGTATCCTGTGGATATTGCGGCAAATGCATTGGCCGCAATAATTATCACTTATTCAATTTTGAGGCATCAACTGCTGGATATTCGAGTGGTGATCAGAAAAAGTATTTTGTATGCCATTCCAACTGTAATTATCGGAGCAGCATATTTTCTTGCGATAAATTTATCATTAGAAATATTTAATACAGATTCACCGATAGAGTTGTTCGCTATCTCTCTGATCATTTCAATTGCCGCAGCAATCACAATTCTACCTTTTAGAGATAAGCTTCAAAATTGGGTGGATCGTATCTTTTTTAGGGAAAGATATAGCGAAGTGATGATGCTTCAACGAATCAGTCAAACCGCATCTACAGTTATTGATATTGATCAATTATCAGGTATGATCCTGCGAGATATCATGGATACATTACACATTTCAAAAGCAGCGATATTTCTCCAAAACGAAAATAAGAATAATTATTTTCTGAATACACAAATTGGAGTAACTCTCCCTCCTCGTACAAAAATTGCGGCTGATCACCCTGTCATAAATTTAATAAACACTAATGATCAAGTGATCGATAGGCAGGAATTAGAAACCCTGCCAATGTTTCGATCAATGTGGCGGGAAGAGAAAGAGATCATTGAAAAATTAGAAGGAGAATTGTTCATCCCTCTAAAAACCGCTGGTGAGTTTTTGGGGGTGATCATTCTTGGTCCAAAACAATCTGAGCAGCGGTATTCGAATGAGGATAAACAAATATTACTCACCCTTTCTCAACAAACGGCAGTTGCCGTGAATAATGCTCAGCTCTACTCAATCGCTCAAAATGAACTTATCCAGAGGCGAAAAACAGAAAAAAGACTGCAGCTTCAACTTAAACGGTTGTCCGCTCTGCAAAATATTAATATTGCGATCACAACCAATATTGATCTGCAAATTCCCTTATATCTCTTATTGGAACAGGTAACAGATGAATTACAGGTGGATGCGGCAGACGTTCTTCTCCTGGATGAAGAAAGTCAGCAGCTTGTTTTTGCCGCAGGTCAGGGATTCAAAACTGATGCTCTAAAATATACCAAATTAGATCTAGGGC
>JAUSPC010000049.1 GCA_030655835.1 Pelolinea sp. | reverse complement strand
ACCTCTCTGTTGTGAATAACCGGATGAATGAAGTGATGAAAACCCTCACCATTATCACCACATTATTTATGCCACTAACGTTTCTAACCGGATTCTTTGGAATGAACTTTTTTCAGGCAGTCATACCACTTGAGGTTTGGACCGGAAGAATTGCGTTTTTAACCATGACCTCTGCAATCGTCTTAATTCCAATGGGTATGTTCCTGTGGATGCGCCGGCGCGCGTGGATGTAAAAGTGAGCCTATGCCTAACGTGAATTCTTTCCGTAGAGATTTGAGAATGTATTACTATAAATCTCTTTCCCTATTTCAGCAGCAATTCATTCATCGGCAACCCAAAATCACCGTCCGATAATTTTGACGCATACCTTTATTAAGAGAGGATTCTATGACCAGCTTTTATCTATACGCAATGGAAATAATCGTAATCATATTATTTGTTATGTGCTTACGACATGCCTGGCGCAGCGGTCCCGAGGACACACTGCGGTTAGTTGTTGGTGTCCTGTTCGGCGTGCTGCTTGAACTGGCAACCATCAGGCAGCTGCATGCCTACAGCTATGGAAATTTCCTGATCATGCTATCCGACGTGCCGCTCGCAATCGGAATCGGCTGGGGGGTGATCATCTATAGCGCGAAGTTATTTTCCGACGCGACCAACCTTCCAGAAACCCTACAGCCTATGCTTGACGGCCTCCTGGCTCTGAACATTGATCTTGCAATGGACGCAATAGCGATCCGATTGGGTATGTGGGATTGGGGTCAGGGCCTTCAGTTTCAATATTTTGGGGTTCCTTATGCAAATTTCTGGGCCTGGTTTTGGGTCGTCGTCATTTTTTCAGCGGGGATGCGCTTATTAACCACGCAGGCGCGCGGCTTCTGGCGCTGGCTGGCTCCCTTTGGAGCTCTGTTCATAGGTCTAGCAGGAATTCTTGGCACCAACGCTTTCATTGTGTATATCGTGCCCAAGAAGTATTATGAACTAACCATTGGTTTTCCACTTTTCAGCACTTTACTGCTGGTACTACTGCAAAAACCCAAACGCATCGGCCAACCACCCGCCCTACCCGCTTTTTGGGTACCTTTAGGTTTTCATGCTTACTTTTTAGCAGCCGGCTTGTTTTCGGGCGTTATTCTTGACCCTCCAATACTGCTTATTGTCAGCGTGGGCATGTTTACAATCTCATTATATTTACACCGCTCCACCTGCAAAGAAATTATGCGTACTGTAACGCTGGCTTCCTTTCGGTTAGGCAAACGCTTGAAAGCGCTGCGAAAAAAGAGAGTTTTCCGCTCTGAAAACCAGAAGAAGTAACTTGAACCGGAAAGATAAAGATCTTCAAATATTTTTTTAAGTGAAGGAGGATGTTTCCCCGGATCTCCGTCCTTTTTCATAATGAAGAGAAAAGCATTGACCTTTAACTTATCACATCCCCAGTTTTTCCTTCGCCATCTCGATCTGCTTTTTTACCGCCTGCGGCGCGGTACCGCCAACACTATCCTTTTTACTAATCGCCCGCATAAAATCGAATATTTTGTGAACGTCAGCGTCAAACTTTGACGAAATGTGATTTAGCGCAGAAACAGGAATTTCTGAGAGTGAAATATCCTTTTCTTCAGCAAACTTGATCACCTCTCCCACCTTTTGGTGGGCTTCACGGAAGGGAACGCCGTGCTCTACTAAATAATCCGCTATATCGGTCGCCAGCATCTCTTCGGTTAGTTGTGCCAGCATATTTTCTGGAAAAACCTCAATACTGTTGATCACACCCGCAATAATGGAAAGGACCATCTCGGTGGTATCCACGCTGTCGAACAGGGCTTGTTTGTCTTCCTGCAGGTCCTTGTTATAGGTCGATGGCAGGCCTTTTAATACGATCAATACATTGAACAAAGAAGAAATGACACGACCTGTTTTGCCGCGTGCCAACTCCATCGCATCCGGATTGCGTTTCTGCGGCATGAGGCTGGAACCTGTGCTAAAGGCTTCTCCAATTTGCAGATACTTGAAGGCGGGATTGGAGAAAAGGACGATATCTTCCGCCAAATGGCTGATATGGACGGCGATCATGGACAGCGTAAATAAGAATTCGGCAACAAAATCCCGGTCGCTGACCGCATCCATGCTGTTCATGAAGATGGCTGCCATGCCCAACTCTGCAGCGATTTTTTCGCGGTCTATGCCAAAGGGACTTCCTGCTAACGCGCCTGCACCCAGCGGTGAGACCGCCGTCCGTTTGAGGGCATCATTTAAACGGGCTCTATCCCGCTCAAACATCCAGAAGAAACTCATCATCCAGTGGCTGAATAAGATGGGCTGTGCCGGCTGCAAATGTGTGAACCCCGGCATCATGAAACTCAGATTCGCTTCCGCCTGCGCGATAAGGCTGTGCTGAAGTGTTTCGAGCAGACTGACGGTTTTGGAGATCTCATTCATGCAATACAGGCGCATATCCAGAGCAACCTGATCGTTGCGGCTGCGGCCGGTATGCAATTTACCAGCCGCATCTCCGATCAATTCAGTCAGACGCCTTTCCACCGCGGTATGAATATCCTCGTCCCCGAAATTCCTTTCAAATTTTCCAGTGTCGAATTCATCTTTAATAATATGAAGACCGGATCGCAGACTGGCCAGCTCTTGGGCGCTGAGCAGCCCAACTGCGTGCAAAGCGGAGGCATACGCTTGACTGCCCTGAATATCGACCGCATACAGACGCCGGTCAAACTTGAAGCTGTCATTGAACTGTTTCATCAGCTCATTTTGTTCTCCGGTGAAGCGCCCACCCCATAATTTCATCACATCCTCCTGTTTATTGCAGAGCAAAACTTTTCCTGCCCTGCCAACCAATTTATTAATTATTTAGTCTCTTTTAAAGATGGGGTAATCCGGCGCGCGGAAGCGGCTTTTGCCTGTTCCTTCGATGCTGAGGAGCGCGTCCACTTTCATGGGCAAACCCCATAAATTGATAAATCCTTTGGCGTCCTGCTGGTCGTAAATGTCCATTTGCCCAAAGGAAGCATAATCCTCACGATAGAGACTATAAGGAGACTTACGCCCGATGACGATGATATTGCCTTTGTATAATTTCAAGCGGACGTGCCCGGTGACATGTTTCTGGGTCACCAATACGAACGCATCCAACGCTTCGCGCAGTTGACAGAACCATTTGCCATCATATACCAATTCGGCATAGCGCAAGGCAAGCATCTGTTTGTAATGCAGAGTATCCTTATCCAGGCAAATACTTTCCAGTTCCTGATGGGCCATATACAAAATGGTTCCGCCGGGGGTTTCAAAGACGCCGTGCGATTTCATACCGACCAGGCGGTTCTCCACCAGGTCAATGCGGCCGATGCCGTGCTTTCCGCCGATCTGGTTCAATTGGGTGACCAATTCCAGGGCGGACATCTTTTTTCCATTCAATCCAATCGGTAAACCGAATTCAAATTCCAACTCAATTTCTTCACTCTCATCCGGCGCGTCAAATGGGCTTGCGCTGACCGTATACATTTCTTCTTCTGGTTCCTGCCAGGGATCTTCCAGAATACCACCCTCATGGCTCATATGCCAGATGTTGCGGTCGCGGCTATATATGAACCGTTTGGTCTGGGCCAACGGAACATTATGTTGCTCCGCATACTCAATCGCGTCCTCACGGCTGAGAATGTCCCATTCCCGCCAGGGTGAAATGATGCTGAGGGTCGGGTTGAGCGCCATGGCGGATACCTCAAAGCGGACCTGATCATTACCTTTGCCTGTGGCGCCATGTGCCAGACCATCCGCGCCTTCTTCTTCCGCAATCTCCACCTGCCGCTTTGCGATCAACGGACGGGCGAAGGAAGTGCCCAGTAAATATTTGCGTTCGTAGATGGCTCCCGCCTGCATGGTCGGAAAGATGTAATCCGTGATGAATGTTTCGCGCAGATCTTCAATGATGACCTTGCTGGCCCCACTTTTGAGCGCCTTCTCTTCAAGTCCATCCAGTTCCTGTTCCTGGCCCAGATCTGCGGTAAAGCAGATCACTTCGCAGCCATAATTTTCGATCAGCCAGGGCACAATGATGGATGTATCCAACCCTCCGGAATAGGCAAGGATCACTTTTTTTGGTTTCGGTTGAACTGTCATGATACTTTTTCTCCTTAAGATAATTTCTATTTTTTTTTGCAAACCCAATTAATGAAAACCAATTTCTATTGTGATTTTATTCATCCCTTCAAACACTCCCCTTGATCGTGAAGAGGAGCGCAACCTCATCACAGCAGTCTATGAAAGGGCAGTGCTGGCAATCCTGCTGGACCTTATTGGGAAAATTGTGGATGTCATCTACCTGAAAACCGCAGCGTTCGAACAAACCGGCAGCGCGAGAGAGGGTAAGCACTTCCTTAGCGCCGCGTTCCTTTGCCAACTCAAGCGCGGACTCAACCAGTTTCTTTCCCAACCCGTTCTTGCGGTGATCTTCTGCCACGGCTAATGAACGAATTTCGCAAAATACTTCGTTGAAGAAGACCAGGGACACACAGCCAACGATCGTATCGTCCTCGACCGCAACACGCCAATCCTGGAGACCTTCCTTCATCTTTTCTTTATCCCGCGGTAGCATGCGCCCGGCTTCTACTTCATCCGCGAACAATGCCAGGATAGCCGAGATATCTGCGTGCTGGGCGGTGCGGATAGAATATTTAATGGTCATGGTTTTACCCCGCTTATCATCCTGACGAATGCCTGTATGAACTGGTCAATTTCCACTTTCGTGATGGTCAGCGGCGGGAGCAGGCGGATCACATTGGGACCAGCCGTGAGCAGCAGGATGCCGTAGTGGTGCGCAGTTTCGTAGAACGGTTTTGCCTTACAATCCAGCTCGATCCCGATCATTAGACCGTGTGAACGAATGGCCACCACCTGCGGGAGCTGCAGAGCGGTTATCTCACTCGTCAGGTACGCGCTCATCTCGAGCACATGATCCAACATGTCCTGGCGTTGCGTGCGTTCGAGAACAACGAGCGCCGCGGCTGCTGCAACCGGGCCGCCGCCAAAGGTGCTGCCGTGATCTCCAACCTCAATACACGCCGCCACCGCGTCCGTCATCAAGGTGGCACCCATGGGCAGACCGCCGCCCAGCGCTTTGGCCAGGGTCATGATGTCCGGCTGAACGCTGGTATGCTGATGGGCCCACAGCTTGCCGGTGCGGCCGAAACCGGTTTGAATTTCGTCCATGATGAGCAGTGCGCCGTGCCGGGTGCAGGATGCCCGCAGAGTCAGCAAAAATTCCTCGGAGGCGGGGAAGATGCCGCCCTCTCCCTGCACCGCTTCCACAATGACCGCGCAGGTGTTATCGTCAATGGCTGTGCGCGCAGCCTCGATATCGTTTAATGGAATGATCTCCACATCCGGAACCAGCGGCCTGAACGGCGCTTGATACTTTTCACGGTCAGTGACCGATAACGCCCCGAAGGTACGACCGTGAAACCCATTGCTAAAAGCGACCAGCCTGGTCTTACCTTCACCATATTTGGTGTGGGCATATTTGCGTGCAAATTTCAAAGCCGCCTCAACCGCTTCCGCACCTGAATTTGAGAAAAAGACCTTATCCGCAAAACTATGCTGGCAGAGTTTCTCAGCCAGATGTGCATGCGGCTCAGAATGATATAAATTACAGACATGACTCAGGGTATGCGCCTGCTGCTGGATCGCGTTGACCACTTCATCATCACAATGCCCCAACGCTGACACAGCAATGCCTGCGCCAAAATCAAGGTATTGATTGCCTTCATTATCGTACACATACGATCCCTTGCCGCTCGTGAGAACGAACGGCAGCCGGGTATAGGTGGGCAGCACAAAATCCTTTTCTTTTTGGATGATCTCCTGTGTATTATTTTTATCCATTTGATGCCTTCCTTTCCGTGATAATGGTTGTGCCAGATCGCTTCATCCAACCCTCTAAATTGGTGATGAGCGCGCTTTGGGCGCCATAATTAAGCGCATCCAACGCAGCCTGCACCTTGGGGATCATGCCGCCATGAATGGCCTTATTCTCGATCAGTTCTTCCACCTGGGTGTCCCTCAGCTGCATTGCAATGTGATAATCGACCAACACACCCGGTACATTGGAAATGAAGACAATCTGCTGCGCGAACAAAGCCCCGGCGATCATGCCGGCGGCGTGGTCGGCATTGACGTTGTATTTTCCCGCGGGGCCGATCGAAATGGGGGAAATGACGGGAATGACGTCCTGCGCACAGTATTCCACTAACAGTTCTGCCCGCACTTTAGTGATGCGCCCAACCAGGTCCATCTCCCCGTCCCACGGCACCACCTGCAGCAGGTTGCGGTCGACACCGCTCAGGCCGATGGCATCCAGACCAACCGCATTCAAGGCCACCACCAAATCCTTATTGATCTTCCCGGACAGCACCATCTCAGCCACCTCAAGCGTCTTTTGATCGGTCACGCGCTGACCGTTCTTGAAATGTGGGGGGATGAACATTTTTTCCATTAGTTCATCGATGGCGCGCCCGCCGCCATGCACGAGAATGCAGGCGTTCTCTTTTTGCAGTTCTTTGATATCGGCAGAAAGGCCTGTGATGAAATCGCACACTTCGAGTTCATTCCCGCCAATTTTTATGACCAAATAGGGTTTTTTCATAGTGTCTCTATGTTTGATGGCGGCAGCAGAGCGGTTGTTTCTGGAAAGCCTGCCATGAGATTGAAATTCTGAAGCGCCTGCGACGCAGCCCCTTTGAGCAGGTTATCGACCGCAGACATGATGATGAGCATGTTGCCAGGCACGGGGGTGACGGAAAGCACCGCATACGGTGTCCGTATCACATGCGCGAGGGAAGCCAGTTCACCCTGCGGGAGGACTTTGACCATCGGCTCAAACTGATGGGCCTGCTGAATGGCAGCGGCCGCCTGCTGTGCGTCCTGTACTGGAGCATAGATGGAAGCCAAAATGCCGCGGTCGGTCGGCAGCAGGTGCGGGGAGAAGATGAGGCACCCTTTACCCACACCGGAGACAGCCAGCTGCTGCTCGATCTCACCAATATGGGGATGCGCGCGGCCGATCTTATAAGGCGTGAGATTAGCGCTGACCTCACTGAAAAGTAGGTGCTGTTTGGGAGCGCGCCCTGCGCCGGTCGTGCCCGATTTGGCATCCACGATAATGGGCACATCCGCGGCCAATAAACCGGCCTGCGCCAGCGGCAGCAGACCCAGCAGGACAGCGGTGGCGTAACAACCGGGGTTGGCGACCAGCTTCGCGCCCATGATGGTCTCGCGGTAGAATTCCGACAGGCCATACACAACCGGCAACAGATCCGGTGCCGCATGGGGCACGCCATACCAAAGGGCAAAGTCCGCCGGATCGTTCAAGCGCAGGTCAGCCGAAAGGTCGATAACCGAGCACCCAGCCGCCTTCGCCTGGGTGGCGATCGGCGCGGATTGGGTGTGCGGCAGGCATAAGAAAACATAATCAACGCTCTTCAAGTCGACCTCAGATGCAGACTGCAAAGGAAAACCCGGCGCACGCGGCCAAACGTCGGCCAGGTTCTTTCCTGCCTTTCGTTCGGACGTGATGAATTTCAACTCGACATGCGGGTGGAGAAGCAGCAGTTGGATCAGCTCCCAGCCCGAATAGCCGGTCCCTCCATAAACGCCTACTGTGATGTTTTTCATGGTGCTCTCCTTTGTTGGTATTTATAAAAAGCCCCCGGAAATCCGGGGGCTTTTTGGGTTTACCTAGAATGTTTTTCTATTCTATCTCAACAACAAATAACCGGACTTCAGGTCTAAAGTCTGGTAGTTTGCTCGAGCTCGTCGTACGTTGGTTAAAATAGTTGTCATTGTTTTGCGATTAATATTTTGATGAGTTTACTGGATAAATGGGGAGGTGTCAAGGAGGGCTAGAAAAAATAACTTCAAATCAATAAATTTAGACTGTGTTTTTTTTGGATAATTCAAATCCCCTTTTCGTTGGAGAGTTAATTGTTTTAAATGGTATTTTTCCAGAAAATACAATTTTAAATATTGCGAACTGAATTTGCATGAAGATTCAATACTTGAAAAAATTGATTATTGTGTTTTTAAGATTATGTAACATCTTTTCTGTAAAATTGATCACAGATCCGTTCAATATTTAGATAATACTCTAACTACTCTCCATTCTCAAATACAATCTACCATATTCCCATTCTTCACTAACCTCCATCAGGATAGCAGAAATCAACCGCAAGCATGACTGCTCATTTGGAAATACACGCACCACCCGTGTGCGCCGTTTGATCTCCTGGCTCAACCGTTCCAGATAATTGGATGTGCGCAATCGCCGTTGATGTTCGCGTGGAAAGGAGAAAACAGTAAAGCCTTCCGGTATATTGGCCTCCATCCAATCCGCCAGCCTGGGCGCTATGTGCGCATATTTGTTTACTGCTTTTTTCAGATACCTCTGTGCTGTCTCCCGATCAGGTGCGTTGAAGATGGTACGAATATCTTCTGCAACTTCTGTACGCATGCCTAATTTTGGAACATACTGCACCGCGTTCTGCTGTAGGTGGAACTGGCAGCGCTGCCAGAGAACACCTGTGAATATAGCTTTGCGGGCAGCTTGCAGGCCTGCATGATTGTCACTAATAACCAATTGAACACCATGCAAACCTCGCCGAACCAGACTTGATAGAAAGTCTCTCCAATGCATCTCTGCTTCACTCAGAGATACGGAAATGCCCAGTATTGAGCGTTTTCCATCCCTTTTTGACCCCGCTAACGATCAAAATAGCTGCATCTCGCACACTGCCTGCCTGGCACACCTTTTCATAACTAGCGTCAAGGTATAGATAGATCACTTCTACCAGAGGCCTATTACGCCATACATCCAGTACTTCATCCAGCTGTTTAGCTGCCCGGCTGACCTGAGCCGCACTGACCCGCGTGCCGCACAATTTCTTGGTTATGGCTGCTACTTTGCGTGTGGATACTCCCTGCACATACATCTCCGCTAATGCCATTGTCAATGCACGTTCACTACGCAATCCTTTTTCTAATGCTTCTGGATAAAAACCTCCTTCCCGCACCGGCGGAATATCAAAGGTCACTTCACCCACCCGCGTTTTTACTGTCTTGGGTTTATACCCATTGGCATGGCCGATACGTGCCTCACTGCGTTCATAGGGTTTGGCGTTCAGGTGCTTGTCTCGTTCAATCTGCATGGCTTCATTCACCAATGTGCGTACCAATTCTGGCAGTCCTTCTAATCCCTGCTCTGTTAGTTGTTCTAAATATTCTTTTGGTCGCGAAGCATGCCCTTTGGGCGAATGTACAATCATTCTTGTAGATCATGGTCTTTCTCCTTTTCTGTTGTTAAATTGACTTCTGAAAGGATACCGTGATCTACTCTTTTTTGAAATTACAGAAAGATTGTTACACTAGCAAAATTTACAAAATAATTCCATTGTTTTTTTATTAGATATAATAAAATCATGACACCAAGCGAACATAAGATACGACTAACCACATTAGCCACCTGCTCCGGTTGAGCGTCCAAATATAGCGCGGAAGCGCTGGCGCAGGTTCTGCGCCCCTTACAGGGAATTTTCAACAGTGAAGACTTCCCCAATCTGATCGCTGGCATCGACCAGCCGGATGACGCTGCCGTATGGAAGCTGGATGAAAAGCGCGGGCTGGTAGTGACCACCGACTTTTTCACTCCCATCGTGGATGACCCTTACGACTACGGCCAGATCTCAGCAGCCAACAGCCTTTCAGATATTTATGCGATGGGCGGTACCCCCTTCCTGGCGCTGAACATCGCCGCTCTGCCACCGCAGCTGCCTACCGAGATCGCTTCGGAGATCCTGCGCGGCGGCGCGGAGAAAGCCAAAGAAGCGGGTGTCGTGATCGCCGGCGGGCATACCATCCAAGACAAGGAACCGAAATATGGCCTGGTTGCTTTGGGGTTCGTGCCTCTGGACCACATCCTGACCAAAGGCGGCTTGCAGCCGGGAGATGTCTTATTCCTAAGTAAACCGATCGGGAGCGGCGTGATCTCGTCCGCCATCAAAGCGGAAAAAGCACGCCCAGAAGAAGCCGCAGAAGCGATCGAATGGATGAAACGCCTGAACAAAGACGCGGCAGAGCATGCCATTAACCACGGTGCTCGCGCTGCCACAGACATCACGGGATTCAGTTTGCTGGGGCATGCCTGGGAGATGGCGCACGCATCCAACACCGGGCTGCTATTCAATTTCAAAGCAATCCCGCTCTACACTGGCACGGAAAGATTAGCCGATGAGTGGAATTTCGCCGGGGGCGCCTTCACCAATGCGGAATTTTACGAGCCGCATGTGGTATTCCCTGAGCAAATGGGGAAGGAAAAAAGGATGATCCTGTTCGACCCGCAAACAAGCGGCGGGCTGCTGTTTGCTATCTCTAAGGAAAATACAGAGCAGTGCGAACAGGCTGCCAAGCAGGCACATATTCCTTTATGGAAAGTGGGAGAAGTGACCACTTCCGGAAAGATCGAAGTTAAATAAGGTCAACTAAATCGTACGATTTATTCGGGTAATACATATCGCCAATCAAGCGGCTGGCGATATTATTTTGAAGTTGAAGGTGTTATTAGGATGTGATCATTTTGGCGGCTGCATATCTTCCGGGATAAGCGGGGTGTAGGTTTTGCCCGCCATACGCTGTTCAAACTCAATGCGCGCTTTTTTGAGCGTTTCCTCGTCCTCGAATAATGCTGCTGCTGTCAGCGCGAGGGTTTTGGCCGCATGCATGAGCCCTTTATGGCCGATCGACATACCACCGCAAGCCGTATTTACCCAGGAATGCCCGGGGGAGCAGGTTGGAAAGCAGGTTGTATCCAGAGCGCCGGTTGGGACGACCTGACTGAGATCTCCCACATCCGTCGCGCCTTTGTAGACAATGCCTTCATCCAAAGCCGGGAAATTCGCCCCCAACAGCGGTTGGTCGGCATGTGCCCGCAGCATGTCCGCAAATTCCTTTTTCATGCCGAGGGTATCGATGCGCTGTTCGATATAATCCGTATTTTTTTTATTGAACGAATCATTGATCTGCTGCGCAAATGCTAATTCATCGTTGGTATAGTGGATCGGACCAATTTTCTCTAAAATCGTAAACATTAAGTCCGCTAGAATGTTATTAGGAAGCATACTGGCATAGCCGCTCTCAACGATCTCCTTGTAGGTGGTATCCGTCATTAAAGCAGCACCCCTGGCGATGTTCCGCAACCGTTCCGCCACTTCCAGCAAATAATCCGGTTTCTCAGCACGTAAAATGTAATGCACTTCGGCTGTCTCAGGCACAATGTTGGCTGCCTGTCCGCCATTTGTGATCACATAATGAATGCGAGTGCCATCCAAGACATGCTCACGCAGGTAATTTGCACCCACATTCATCAATTCCACCGCGTCCAGAGCTGACCGGCCAAGATGCGGTGCGCCGCCCGCATGCGCTGATCTACCGTGGAAGAGAAAAGATGAGGATACGATCGCAACCGTGGCAGCTTTTGAGGCCATATTGATGAATCCCGGATGATAGGTAAGCGCCGCGTCAAGATCGCCGAATAATCCGTCACGAGCCATGAAGACCTTCCCGCCGCCCATCTCCTCGGCTGGAGTGCCGTAATAGCGTACAGTACCGACAATATCATTCGCCTGCATCCATTTCTTTACGGCCACAGACGCGGCAACGCCAGCAACACCCAGGATGTGGTGCCCGCAGCCCTGTCCAGAACCGCCCTCAACCACCGGCTTCTGGAACGGCTGCGCTTCCTGAGATAATCCCGGCAGCGCGTCATACTCACCGATGAATGCCAGAATCGGGCTTCCTGAACCCCATTCCGCAATGAATGCTGTTGGCATGCCTGCAGGACCGCGAGTGACTGCAAACTCCTCAGACTCAAGATAATCTGCCTGCAAACCAGAAGCAAATACTTCTTCCCAGTAGATCTCCGGTTTTTCCCAGATCTGATCCGCCATGCGGGTATATTGGCTTTTGTTTTCTTCCAACCAATCTAAAATTATTGCTTTGTATTTTTCCATTGCTGCCTGTTCTCCTGTATGGCTATCCCAATTCTGCGTATGATCCTTTTTTAAAGACAAATTTATTATGACAATAATCCATTTCCTTTTTTTAAATAGTGCGACTAAACTCACAGATGAAACTCTAAATTTATTAGAGTGATAATTTATTGAAAGAAATGCACCTCTCCAAAAGTCCACTTAAATGAAAATATTCTATCATTATTAATTTTCTTCCTGAATAATTAATATGATTGATTTTTTGTTAAAGTATGCGAAGGAAATAATGAGAACTAATATAATTAAACAGGTGTTAAATATGATGAGAATCTAGATGACAAACTTTGATCCGGCTGCCCTTATTTTTAATCTGACTCTTTCGCAGCAATTAAAGCAAGATATCACAGGAGAGATATTCAAAGCTATTAAATGCCCCGATATTAAGATTGTGCGTGATTTTATTAGCTTTTTGGTTAGTTTTCCTACTCGAAGATTTGCGGAAATAATGGCAGATTTTGACCGTGTTATCCAGGAAAACGGACTGCGTACTGCCTCTACCCATTTGCTGAATAAATTAACAGACAGCGTAACTTCAATAGGTGCGCATGTGGTTCCAGAAAAAGGGCCTGCGATTATCGCGTCAAACCACCCTGGTACGTACGATGGTTTAGCTATCCTGTCCCAGCTCCCCAGAGAGGATGTAAAAATTATTGTAGGCGCAAATCCATTCTTCCGTAATCTGCCAAATGGCCGCGATTTTTTAATTTTCGCAACACGGGAGCAGAAAGTTCGTTTTGAGGTAATTCGGCAAGCAATTCATCATTTACTTGAAGGCGGTTTAGTTCTGATCTTCCCCGGCGGCCATATTGATCCGGATCCCGCGATACTCGAGGGTGCCGAGGATGGATTTCAGAATTGGTCACACAGTTTGGCCGTTTTTCTGCGAAAAGTGCCGCAGGCAAAATTAATTCTGGCTGTTACGAGTGGTGTAATTACAAATGAATATATTCATCATCCCCTCCCCAATTTATTCAAGAATGGACATGAGCGCAGACGGATCGTAGAATTCATGCAGGTGATCAGGCAGATGGTTTTTAACCGAACAATTGCTATAAATCCCAAAATAAGTTTCGCTGAGGAAGCAAGAACTGATCCACATGATGAAATAGACCTCACAAAACGGATGGAAAGAATACGCTCGCAAGCTATGAATTTGTTTCAGTACCATATGAATGAGTTTTACTCAGACTCCCAAGTGTAGCTAACCAAATGTCATATGGATTGTCATGCTACAAGAAAATCATTAAAAGCAAGGACAAAACCCATAAGACGACATTCCAGTTCCTGGATTCAACGCATAAATACCATCTTAATTGGATCAGATTGGTTAGACGCGTTTAGATGACCACCACTCCGGTACCAATTTAAAAAGAGCACGCACGCAAAGGGCGGCAAGCCCCACCCAGATCAAGATGATGACCAGCGCGGCAATCCAATTAGTGGGTTTATCTACCGAAAGATTCGCTTCTGCCTTCGCCCGACATTCAGCCATTACTTCTGTGGGGATCATTTTTATTGCTACAGCAATACCCAAAGGGACCAGGATGAGGTCATCCAAATACCCAAGTACCGGGATGAAATCCGGGATGAGGTCAATGGGACTGAAAGCATAGGCAACAACAATACCAGAAAAAACCTTTGCATACCAAGGAGTGGATGGATGTTTAAATGCCAAATATAACGAATAGATTTCGGTTTTGAGCTTACTTGAATTAATTTTCCGTTTTTCAATGATTTTTCTAAACCAAATGATCATCTCTTAAATACCTTCGTGAACACATTTATTGGCTGGTAAGGCAATTTTTTCATGACATCGTATAAATTTTTTTGGATCTGTTCAATTAATGGCACCCCATTTGTAAAATACTTGTGATAGATTGCAATCGCAAGCTTCTTCAGCAATCCTTTTCATATCTCTGGGCTCAACGATTCCCCAGCGGTGCGTTTCCACATATTCCCGCAAGAAGGCATCAAAATTATCCTGGTCCATTTCATCGGATAGAGCATCAAAGAACAACGCACCGCGCCCGTACACAATGGCACTATATTCCGTGGGTGTATAGTCTTTTGCCGGCAGTCCGATCGGAATGGGTTCCTTATTCACCCGCGCCCAGCGCTGATCCAAAGATGCTTTAAATCCATCAGCGGCCTGTTCACCATATGTATCCAGATAATACAAATATGTCACATATTGAACCAGACTTTCATCCATCCAGGGTTCATCGATCTGATCATTCATTACCTGACCATAAAACCATTGGTGGCCGACCTCGTGCGCAGTCGCAGCATTCAAAAACACAGAACCGGGAGTTTCGCCGGTAGTTGACGCAGGGTCATAAAATTTAATTCCTAACACGACAATATTTGAATATTCCATCCCACCCGCCTGCATGGGTGTGCTGACCAGGTCCAGTTCATCATATGGATAGGGGCCAAACCGCTCGCTGAAGACCATTAAAGCATCAGCCCCAATTTCCAGAACACGCTCCCCAGAAGAGCGATATTCTTCAAAAAAATAACTGGTTACCTTGACGCCATTTGCTGTTATGTTTTCAGACACAAAATTTGGACTTGCGGCTAGATAGAAGTCCCTCTGAGGACCGCCCTTATAAGTTACCACCTGCCGATTTGACTCTACAACCCGCCGGGTTTCTTTTCCACCGGCCACCAGGACCAGATCCTCCGGAGCATCCA
The DNA here is from genome assembly GCA_030655835.1 of Pelolinea sp. GTDB lineage: Bacteria > Chloroflexota > Anaerolineae > Anaerolineales > Anaerolineaceae > Pelolinea. The sequence continues at coordinate 1,489 of JAUSPC010000049.1, read as the reverse complement.
CGGTTACAGAAAAGAAAGCAACGTCTGTAAAGATCATATCCGCATTCTGGGGCGGCTCTTCCACATTCCACCCTTCATCATTGTAAACAGGGATGATCGGAAAGAAAGCATCAAGCGCCAGGATGTCATCCAAATACACGTACAACCCGTAATTTCCACCCATAACAGACGGCACTACTTCATCAAAATGCATTAATATGGTAGTACTTTCTCCGGGGGGAAGCGGTTTTTCCAATTCCAACCTTAGAGCGGTATTACTGTATTCCATAATAGGCCGCATTGGAATCCCATCAATTTGAATTTCAGAAACCGATAAATAATCACCACCCACATTAGGGAAAAGCCGGAAGTAAATAGACTCTAAGGGAATTGATTCCTGGTTTGTATAAATGACCTCCTCCGTTCCCTCCACCCGGACGACATCCTCAATCAGATCGATGGTCATGACAATCCTATACACAGACGCCTGCTGCAACTCCCCCAAGTCAGATCGGTACTGTTCGAGAAGGTTATTTGGAAGATGAAATTTTATATTATCAGCGGGTTTATTCTTAATCAAAGTACAAGCAGAAAAAGGCATCAGACATACCAGGATAAGAAATAATAAATATTTAATTTTCACAATTTACCTCTACTTATTCCAATGGTTGTTTGGATTTCGGTTCTACCATCGCGAACGTGACCCCAGACGGTTCATTGAACAGACAGATCTTTGAGCCACCCGGGATCTCAAATGGCGCTTCAACGATAGAACCGCCCTGTTCTTCAATTAACCCTGCTTTAGCAAATATATCGTCAACCTGGATATAGATCGTCAGGAAAGGCATTTTGGCACGCTTGAGTGAGAAAATAGCGCCTTCAATCGATTCATTTGCGGGGGTGGTCTCCGGAATGATATAGAAACCCAATCGTTCATTGAATTCAATTTTCCAATCAAAAACAGCCATAAAGAATGCGGTTGTTTTCTCCATATCGTGGGTAGCCAGCTCCCAGAACACAACAAGATTTTTTTGCATATGAATCTCCGAGTTTTATATTTTCTCTCACTATACCAAAAGATGGTCAATTGGTCATCAATATTATTTTCTTTTAGAAACAATTAGGCTATCATGAATGCATCGGGTGAAATGCGGGGTGGATGGTTAGTTTTTTTGACTACAAAAATGGAAATTAAACAGAGAACCGCCGTTAGGCGGTTTCTGGTTTTTGGCTGCGGCATCCGTTATCGGATTCCGAGGGGGGATGCCGCAGCGCTGTGTTTGTAACTACACATGGTTGACATCACCTCCTCTTCCATTTGGATAGCAAATTAAAGTGCAAATCTTTAAATATATTTTACCGAAATATTTGCCTTTTGACAATATATTGTATAGGTTCAATACATATGAGACACTTGGGACCAACACTGTGGGTAATTAGACTGAATATACTCTTTTGGCGTAAGGTTGTCCAGTGAATGATGCGGTCTGACCTGGTTATAGATCCGTTC
>JAUSPC010000091.1 GCA_030655835.1 Pelolinea sp. | reverse complement strand
TGTCTTCCACTAAGCGACAATATTAACCGGATGTATTTTTGATACCCAAAGTGTATAGTATCTCCTGGACACCGCACAATACACTATTGAAAAACATTAATGTAAATTGCTATAATAAAGAACATTAAAAAAAAAGAAATATAATACGGAAATAAAGAGGTGCCAAAATGAATAAAAATAAAATCTTTATAGGTATATCAATTCTCTTATTAATTGTTATGGCTTGCGATATTGGGCCTCTCTCAATTGATTTGGGAATTGGCGGAGATTCTTCCCAACCAAAAGGGGGACAGGTAGAAGCAGGGGTGGATTCTCCTGCGAACGGAGCTTCTTTACCAATGAACCCAGTTGAGATCGCATATCATGCTACCAGCACGGAGGGCATAACCGCCATCGAGTTAAGTATCAACGGAGAGGTGGTTAGTTCTATTGCCAGCCCCGATTCAACGCAGAACGTTATTGCGTTGAAATATACATGGCAGCCGAAAGCGACAGGAAGCCATACCATCGGGGTACGTGCACAAAATAGTCTTGGAGATTGGAGCGACTTTTCTCCTTCAACCGTAAATATTGAAGGAGATCAACAATCAGCTCAGCAGGAAAATCCTTCTTCTGGACCAGACCCTTCAACCCCGACGGTTACTCCTTCCCCAACCGAAACGCCAGAATTTATGACGATCTTTAATATTGAGCATAATCTGAGTAAGTTCTATTACGGGAGTGGTTCCTGCGGCAGTCGAGAAATCACCATATCGGCCGACATCACACATCCAGATGATGCATACGCGGCCATTCTCTTTATTCGATTCTATGACAACGAAGGAGAAGGATTAACCAAGTGGGATTCTGGACGAGCTATGGTGAGAAAATCTGATGAACACTTCAGCGTCACCTTGTTTTCTGAAAGTATTCCAAATTTCAGCGCCTACGATTATGCTGTGATGTATTATCAGATCGTCGTACAGGATAAAGCCGGTAATAGACTCGCGAGCTCGGAAGTGATCAAGAATTTATTGCTTGAGCACTGCCCTTAAAAACTCTTGCTTGAAGAATCCGCCTTCTGGCGGATTCTTTTTATGTTTTTATTCGACCAATGGCTTGACTTGCGTTGTTTTTAATGTAAAATAATACCGACCAGTCGGTCTGATTAATATGCAAAGCAGAAGTCAAGAAACGCGCCGTCAGATAAAATCTGCAGCAATTGAAAAATTTTGCCGCAGCGGGTATGATGTTGCCAGCGTTGCGGAAATATGTAAGCAAGCAGGGGTAAGCAAAGGCGCTTTTTATCATCATTTTCCCTCCAAACAATCCCTGTTCCTATCCATTATGGAAGACTGGCTTCAGGGAATAGATTCTAAACTATTTAATAGACAAACACCAGAAAAAAAAGTCCCCCAGACAATTCAGGAAATGGGCAGCACTCTTGGTATTGTTTTCAAAGCTGCGAGCGGGCAATTACCGATGTTTATGGAATTCTTGGTGCAGGCAAGCCGAGACATCGATGTGTGGAAGGCGGTAATTACTCCATATCGGGAGTATCAACAAAGCTTTGCCCGGTTGATCAATGAAGGGAAAAATGAAGGGTCCTTCAAAATGGAGATTGATGCTGAAGGATCAGCCTGGGTACTTATTTCCTTAGCGGTTGGTATTCTTCTGCAGGGAGTACTGGATCCTGAAGCAGCAGATTGGAATTCAATAACGAATAAGGGCGTCCAAATGATATTAGACGCACTTCAAAAAGGAGAATCATGATCTTAGTAACTGGAGCGGCAGGCCATATAGGGAATGTATTAATGCGCGAGCTTCTATCTGAAGGTAGGAGTGTCCGCGCGTTGATCCTGCCCGGCGAGGATATTTCTTCGTTAGAAGGCTTGGATGTTGAAATCACAGAGGGAAATGTGCTTGATCCGGCTTCATTGAATAAAGCGATGGATGGAATTGATATTGTCTTTCATCTGGCTGGAGTAATTTCCATCATGCCGGGGAAAAATGAATGGATGCAAAAAGTGAATGTGGAAGGCACAAAAAATGTTTTGCGTATGGCTAAGGAAAATGGGATATCCCGATTTGTATACACTAGCTCTATTCATGCACTCAGCAGGAGTTGGCGTGGCAAAATAGATGAACGTGTTCCTTTTGATCCCGACAATCTGGCAGGCGGATATGACAGAACAAAAGCTGCTGCTTCGCTTGCGGTGCTTGATGCGGTCAAGGAGGGTCTAGACGCAGTCATCGTTTGTCCGACCGGGGTGATCGGCCCACATGATTATCGGGGGTCTGAAATGGGAGACTTGCTCCAAAGCTGGTTTCGCAGGAAGATACATATGTTAGTAAAGGGGGAATATGATTTTGTTGACGTGCGAGATGTTGCACACGGACATATTCTTGCGTGTGATCGCGGACGGACAGGCGAAGTGTATATATTGTCTGGGCGGCAGATTAAAGTATTTGAATTAAAGAAATTGGTTCAGGAATCAATAGGACGTCGAATTGTTTCCTTTACAATACCAATGTTTGTTGCAAAGATCGCCGCGCGAGCCATGCCTTTGTATTATCGCTTGACTAAGAAAATACCAAAATTTACCGAATATTCATTGGAGACTTTACAAAGTAATTCTGATGTCAGCAGCGGAAAAGCCAGACGGGAGTTAGGATATAAACCACGAAAATTAGCCGTCACGATCAAAGATACCGTTTTGTGGCTTTTACTAAAAAAACAAAAAGCAAATTCACGTTAGGTCCAGCTGAAAGAATGCAAAATCCTTGGAACGGTAAAAACGCCATCATAACTGGGGCATCCTCGGGTTTGGGGGCATCATTTACAAAATTCCTTGCTCAGGCAGGAATGCATGTTGTGTTGATTGCCCGACGTAAAGATCGATTGGAAAAACTACAGGCAGACATAAATTTAAAGGGCGGAAAAGCAAGCATATTTCAAGTGGATCTAAGCATTGAAAAGGAACGCGAAATGCTTTTCGTTCAGATCCTGGCAGAGATCGGGCCAATTGATATTTTGATCAATAATGCCAGATTTGGATGGTACGGGTTTTTTTACGATATGAAGTGGGAATTGGCGAAGCAGATGGCAGAAGTGAATATGCAGGCAGTCATGCATATGACCAATTTATTTCTACCGGCGATGGTGGCTAGAAAATCAGGACATATTATAAATATCGGTTCAATTGCTGGCGCTTTACCAAGCCAGGGAATAGCGATGTACTCGGCCAGCAAAGCATTTATCGATGCCTTTACTACATCACTGCATCGGGAATTACGGGGATCAGGTGTTCATGTCAGTGTGATGCGGCTAGGGCCAGTCAAGACAGATTTTTATGATCAAGCAAGAGAACTGGAAAATGGGAGAAGCGTCCCGGCCGAAAAACACGCTATTTCTACTGGAAGGGTGAATTCCGCTTTACGGGATCTCATTAATCATCCAAGAAGGGTTGTTTATGTGCCCGGTTGGTTGGCAATCATTAAATATGTAGAGAATTTCTTTGGTTGGGCGGTCGACCTTTTAGGTCCACTTCT
>JAUSPC010000090.1 GCA_030655835.1 Pelolinea sp. | reverse complement strand
TACGCCTGCACTTAACATGGATTCGACGTCTGGAAGCCCAACTGCATTATTCATGTTGGAGCGGGGTTGATGTGTCAACCAGGTACCGCTGGCAACCAGGAGATCAACTTCACAAATATCCAAATGGACTCCATGAGCAACAATCGTCTTTGGACCCAATATTCCAAATTTATTTAATCTCTCTACTACACGCATACCGCTTTTCTTTATGCTGTTATATTCATCAACGATATGCTCGGCAGCATGGATGTGAAACCCAATATCAGGCGGGCATTTTTTTCTGGCAGCTTCCAATGTGTCATCTGAAAGAGTTAGACTTGCATGCAGGCCAAACGTGGCACTTAAGAAATTATTATCTCGATCATCTTTAATTCTTTTGATAAAACGTAAGTTTTCCTCAATTCCTTCTGTCGCTTTAGGTAATCCATCTCGGTCAGTTACTTCATAGCAGAGAGACGCTCTCAATCCGGATTCTAAAACCGCTTTTGCGACCGTATCCAATGAATTTTTTATAAAATTTGGAGATGCGTGGTGGTCAAACAGCGTGGTTGTTCCATGCTTGATGGCGTCAATCAAGCAGATGAGTGAAGAATAATAAGTGGACTCTTCGTCGAGTGATTTGTCGAGTTTCCACCATAATTTTTCAAGAATTTCCGGAAATGCATTTGGTGCATCTCCTGGGATATACATTCCCCGGGAGTAAGCTCCATAGAAGTGCGTATGGGCGCAGATATTCCCAGGCATTAGGTATTGTCCCTTTGCATCCAGGACTTCTTCATTCGGTTGTAAAGAAGATTCCAGATCTTTTGAATAACCTATCTTTGTAATTTTCCCATTTTCATCAAAGATCACTCCCCCGTTTTCCAATATCCGATCCTGATCGTCAAATGTGATTACAGCGGCATTTTTAATAAACATGTTATCCTCAGATTTGGTTATCTTTGATTTTAACATAATGCAATGTTTTCTTTTCATGAATGAATTACAATAAATCAGTACTGGAGGCTAAATGGAAGATAAAATTCAAATCGCAAAAAATTATATTAATGAAAATAAACAAAAAATATTAAACTCATTTTTTGAAGTCTTAGAAATTCAATCGATTTCTTCGGATCCAGCTTATGCGCAGCAGCTAAAAATCTGCGCGCAGTGGATATCGAATTATTTATTATCCATTGGGATTCCTAATACTAAAATATTAAACACGCAAAAACATCCGGTTGTGTTTGGGGAATCTTTAATACAAGGAAAAGACAAACCAACGATCCTTGTGTATGGACATTATGATGTTCAACCCCCAGACCCGGTTGACTTATGGCATACACCTCCTTTTACGCCAACAATTAAAGAAAATAAGATTTATGCTCGCGGTACATCAGATATGAAAGGCCAAATGATGGTTATCCTGAGCGCAATCCAGGCTATTAATGCAACCAGCGAATTGCCAGTAAATATTAAATTCTTGATTGAGGGTGAAGAAGAGATCGGATCCCCAAGTATTAAAGATTTCCTGCAAAACAATCGCGAGTTGTTTACCAGTGATTTCGTTCTAAATTTAGATGCCGGTATGATCTCGAAAACTCAACCCACGATTGTATTAGGATTGCGTGGATTAGCCTACTTTGAAATAACTGTGACTGGACCAGGCCATGATCTCCACTCAGGTTTGTTTGGAGGAATTGTTTTTAATCCTATTCAAGCGCTTTCCAAGATCCTCGCAGGAATGATCAATGAAAAAGGAGTGATCCAATTACCCGGTTTTTATGATGATGTCCTTCCACTTTCTGAAGAAGAGCGGGGGCAATTTTCAAAATTGGGATTAGATGATACTTATTACCTTGATCAGACCGGTGCATCCAACATTTTCGGAGAAGAAGGATATTCATGTGCTGAACGCATTGGCGCAAGACCTACTCTGGATGTAAATGGCATCCTGGGTGGTTATACGGGTGAAGGTCCTATGACTGTGATTCCTTCAAAAGCAATGGCAAAGTTATCAATGCGGCTGGTTCCCAACCAAACTCCTGAAAAAGTCAATCAGCAACTTCGTGAGTACATGGAAAAACATGCCCCAAAAGAGATCAAATGGGAATTGAGGCAATTGGCAAGTGATCCAGCGTGCATGACAGATCCAAAATTCTACGCCACACAATGTTTCGCCGAAACACTAGAGACTGTCTGGGGAAAGGAACCCATCTATAAACGCGAAGGCGGAAGCATTCCGATTGTCACACATTTCCAGGAGATACTTGGTATTGAGAGCATTCTAAGCGGTTTCAGTCTACCAGAGGATAATATCCATAGTCCAAACGAGCGCATGGATCTAGATCTATTCTGGAAAGGAATAAACACAGTGATTCACTATTTATTCAACATAGCAGAGAGCTGTAAATGAAATCCAACAAAGAACACGACGAAAAACTTCCCAGCTATGGAGGACAGGCGCTTATAGAAGGCATCCTCATGCGCGGTAGAAATTATGTGGTAGCTGGTTTTCGCGATCCAGATGGATCAATTCAAATTGAAGAGGAAGAACTAACTGGAATCTATAAAAGTAAATTATCGAAGATACCCTTTTTCAGAGGATTGATCATTCTGTGGGATTCCTTATCGTTGGGTATGAAGTATCTTACACTTTCAGCAAATATCCAATCAGGTGAGGATGAAAAAATTGAGGGACCTGCTCTTTATCTCACATTATTAATTTCTGTTGGCTTTTCCATTGGGTTGTTTTTTGTGCTCCCTTCATTGATCGTGGGAACACTATCCAAATTTATTAAGGTGTCACCATTCGCTATTAATTTTGGAGAAGGGATCATGCGTCTCTTGATCCTATTGTTTTATTTATGGATCATAGGTAAATCGAGCGATATTGCGCGCGTATTTGCCTATCATGGAGCTGAGCATAAAACCATCAACGCATATGAACATAATATTGAAATAATCATAGAAAACGTTAGACCTTTTCCACTTGCACATGCCCGGTGTGGCACATCATTCTTGTTGACTCTGGTTTTGCTTTCAATAATTATCTTTACACTTTTAGGGCCAATGCCTATGCTGCAACGGATCATTTCCAGAATATTATTGGTTCCCATCATTTCCATGTTTTCCTATGAAGCCATACGCTGGATGGGAAACCATTCCGATAATTTACTTGTGAGAAGCCTTTCGTATCCTAATCTATTGCTGCAAAAACTAACAACCAGAGAACCGGATGATGAAATGATAGAAATTGCAATTACTGCATTTAAT
>JAUSPC010000088.1 GCA_030655835.1 Pelolinea sp. | reverse complement strand
TCATCGTTAGGTTATCTTACCCCGGTCGAATTTGAGTACAATTGGAATAGGCAGAATATGCTTGCTGAGATTAAATAAAAAACCCCATTTTTGTGTCCAGTTTTTGGGGTTCATTACATAGACTTGACTACTTGACATGTTAAAATTAATAAAATGTTAGCAATTTCTGATCATCTCCAGGGGATATTAGATACACTCCCCGCCAAACCAGGCTGCTACCTGATGAAAAATAAATCCGGTAGGATCATTTATGTTGGTAAAGCCAATAACCTGAGAAGCCGTGTTCGCTCCTATTTTCACACCAGTGCCGACCACAGCAAAAAGATCCGCAGAATGGTGTTTGAGCTTGCGGATATAGAATGGATCATTGTCGGTTCAGAATTAGAAGCCCTGATCCTGGAAATGAATCTGATCAAGAAACATCTGCCCGAATACAATGTTCGGCTCAAAGATGATAAAAGATATCCATTCATCCGTGTGCATTGGGCAGACCCTTTTCCAAAGGTAACAGTCACTCGCAAACAGGTGCAGGACGGTTCCAGATATTTTGGTCCTTACACAAGCGTCTGGGCTGTTCACCAAACTTTGGACTTGTTGAGAAAACTGTTTCAATACCGAACATGCGATCGGGTGATCACTGGCGAAGATTCGCGTGCATGCCTTTATTTTGACATCAAACTATGCACTGCTCCCTGTATTGGAGAAATAAACAAGGAAGATTATCGCCAAATGATCAATGACCTTTGTAAATTCCTCGAGGGGCGTACAGACCCAATCCTTCAACGCTTGAAAAATAAAATGAACTCATCCGCGCAGAAAAAAGAATTTGAAAAAGCTGCCGTACTCCGTGATCAAATACTGGCCATCGAGAAAGTCGTAGAACGCCAGAAAATTATTTCATCAATGGATGTGAATTCAGATGTGCTAGCCCTCGCGCGCAGTAACGGGGATTCATGTGTGCAGATATTCTTCATTCGTAATGGGCGTTTGATCGGCAGGGAATATTTTGTTTTGGAAGGAACTGATGATGAAAATGATAGCGAGATAATTTCACAGTTCATTAAACAATTCTACGCGGAATCATCTTCAATTCCACATGAAATTCTTCTTCCAAATAAATTGGAGGAATCGCTGATCATACAGCAATGGCTTAATCAAAAACACGGCAGAAAGAAAGTTCATTTCAAAGTACCGCAGCGAGGGATAAGAAAAGACCTGATCAATTTAGCTTCAGAAAATGCGGTTGCAACGCTCGGGGCACTAAAAGCACAGTGGGAAGTAGATACCCATAAACAGGGCCAGGCTTTGGCAGAGATCCAGAGTGCATTGGATATGGGTTCGCCACCAAACCGAATTGAATGCTACGATATTTCGAACACGCAGGGAACAACTGCAGTAGGCAGTATGGTTGTGTTTGAGCAGGGAACTCCCAGCAAGAACCTCTATCGGCGTTTCAACATTAAAACCGTGGTTGGACCAGATGATTTTGCCAGTATGGAAGAGGTGCTTTTACGCAGATTTAACCGTTGGAAGGCCGCTCAAGAAAATAATCATATTGGAGAAAAAAAAGACCCTTCCTTTGGCGTTTTACCTGATCTCTTAGTAGTTGATGGCGGAAAAGGTCAGCTCAGCCGAGCGGTAAAGATCCTTAAGGATTTCGATCTACAAGATAAGATTTTACCAACCGGGTTGGCAAAAGAGCATGAATTATTGTTCCTGCCAGATAACACCACTCCAATTAAGTTACCTCGTAATTCACAAGGCTTATTCCTTCTGCAGCGGATCAGGGATGAGGCACATCGGTTCGCGATCACAGCCCACCGCAATCGTCGTAAAAAAGAAAGTTTTATTTCCAGACTTGACCAAATATCTGGTATAGGTCCGGCTAGAAAAAACGAATTGTTAAAAAAGTTTGGCTCGGTAGAGGGTGTTAAAAAAGCTTCGGTTTCTGAGATCGCTGAAATTACAGGAATAACGCTAGAGCTGGCGGAAAATATTCATACTGCGCTGAATATTGCTTGACAATTCACCTGCGGATTACCTTAATTGGATTTTTAATGGTAAAATCACTCTCCGTGTCTCAAAAGAAAAAATCTATTTTTATTGGAAGTTATTATGAATAATTTACTAGAATCTGTACAAACACCATTAAACCCGAACATTCCAGAACTTGCTCCTGGAGATTCTGTCAGCGTATCTGTCAAGATCAAAGAAGGAGAACGGGAAAGAATCCAGGAATTCAAAGGCACCATAATTGCTATTCGAAAGAAAGGCATGCACGAAACTTTTACCGTCCGACGAATTGCCAGCAATGGTATCGGCGTTGAACGCACGTTTCTGATGCGATCACCTCGGATTGACAAAGTCGTTGTTGAACGCCATGGGAAAGTCCGAAGAGCCAAACTTTTCTTTCTACGTGAAAGAACTGGCAAAAAAGCACGACTTAAACAAAAATTTTCATAAGCAGACCAAAATGTTTTATTAAGAGTGCAGTAAATAATATGCTGCACTCTTTTCATTTATAATGCAGATATACAGGCAATGAAAAATCACATATCTGCAAAAGTTGTTGGAGTTTTTGATTCTGGCGTCGGCGGCCTTTCCGTCCTCCGAGAAATACATGCTATGCTGCCTTCCCAACCGCTGTATTTTATAGCCGATCAAGCACACGTACCTTATGGGAAAAGAAGGCTTTCAGAAATCCGTGAGTTTTCTTTCGCGATCACAGATTTCCTTGCCTCCATCGGCGCACAGATGATCGTTGTCGCATGCAATACGGCTTCAGCGGCCTCGTTAAACGATCTTCGCAAAGAATATCCTCAACTTACTTTTGTCGGAATGGAACCAGCGGTAAAACCCGCTACCCAGAAGACACATAACGGAATTGTTGGTGTTTTGGCTACTCCGGCTACTTTTCAAGGAAAACTATATAACACACTCGTAGAAAAATTTGCCAAAGACGTGAAAATACTAACCCATACCTGCCCCGGACTTGTTGAAGCTATTGAATCTGGCGAATTATCCAATCAGAGCACAAGATTGATCCTTCAGCAGGCCCTGCTCCCTATGATTGAAAAAGGAGCGGACACGATCGTACTGGGATGTACCCATTTTCCATTTATTGTGCCAACTATTAAAGATATTGTTGGCCCGAATGTCAGCGTTATAGATCCATCTCCGGCGATCGCGAGGCGGGTAAGTACCCTTCTGAACGAGTTAAACCTTTTAGATAGGTCATCGATAAATTCAGATATCACCTATGCTACAACTGGTGAACCCGAGAAATTTACCGATATCGTTCATTCTCTTTTAAAAATTGAAATTTCAACAGTTCATCTAAAATGGGTTGAAGGAAAAATAAAGCAAATTGATTAGCAAGGAGAAAATATGCCCCAAGATGAAATCGTATTAGATCCGGTTGATCACATAACCGTAGACGCTTTGGGAAAACCTGGACAACGAGTTTTTTATATTCAAGCCATCAAAGGTGAGGAAAATATTTCTTTGATCATCGAAAAATTCCAACTTCAATCACTCCTTGAAGGTACTCAGGAATTTTTTGACGAAATATATAATCGATTCCCGGAATTAGAAAGTCCCGAAGCTGATCTGCAGACAGAGGAAATGCACATTCAACCGCCAGTAGATACTATATTCCGAGCCGGAGATATGGGTCTTGCTTATGATGAAAACCGTGATCTTACTTGTATTTTCGCACACGAGGGGATGCTTTCCGGAGAATCAGGGCGTGTGGTTCGCTTTTGGTGCACGCGTGCACAATTGGTTGCAGTCGCTCAATGGGGAAGGATTGTGCTTGAGAGAGGCAGACCAGTCTGTCCCCAATGCAGACAGCCCATGGAATCAGAAGGGCATTTTTGTCCCAAGAAAAATGGACATAAGCACTGAAGATCTCTGGTTTAGATAAATAATTAGAGACTAAAACTTACAAATTCATAATTGAATACCATCATTGAGATATTAAAAAAAGGATCAATACAAATTGAGGGCCAACTAATAATTGGTAGTAATTACACCTTTCTAACCTCAATAGAATTTGAAGACACCAGTTTTCATGCTGTTTATAAACCAGAAAAAGGAGAGATCCCATTGTGGGATTTTCCTCCCAATACCCTGGCGAATCGCGAAACAGCGGCTTTCTTGTTAAGCGAAGCAATTAATTGGGGATTTGTTCCCCCAACAATAATTCGTTCAGATGCCCCTCTGGGGCTCGGGTCGCTCCAATATTTTATTCCACATGACCCACAATTGAATTATTTCACCTTTTCTGACGAAATAAAAGATTCACTGCGCCCGGTTGTCGTCTTTGATATGATAATTAACAATGCGGACCGTAAAGGTAGTCATATAATCATCGATCAACAGGGGCAGATCAAACTGATTGATCATGGAATTTGTTTTCATCATGATCCGAAATTACGCACAGTGATCTGGGATTTTATTGGCGAGAGAATTCCTCCCCTTATAATCCAGGATTTGGAGCAACTAAAAGAAAAGATCGAATCAAAATCTACAATAAGAAAAGACCTGGAAAAGCTGCTATCCAGTGAGGAAATCAACGCACTCATACTCCGGATAGGGCGAATC
>JAUSPC010000083.1 GCA_030655835.1 Pelolinea sp. | reverse complement strand
GCTCAGGAGTTGAACGACAAGCGTGTCCCCATAGATATCAACGATCAATCCAGGCAGTCCGTCAGATTCACCATTTATCAATCTGCAAGCCGAATTTTCTGTATCCAGTAGGTGAAGATTATTTCTTAAAGATATGGCTACGCGCATTTTCTCGGAAATAAGATCTTCATCAATTTTCTGAGTGGGATCGAAATTCCACATGCGAGCTCGGATGGAAGAATTTGGGCTGAAGGCAGCGTATCCTAATTCTTCTCCATCAGAAGAGATGATTTTTACAGTATCCCCCAGCTCTGGTTCTCCGTACATTTTTTGTATCGCACCTGAAAAGATCCAGGGATGTTTCCGCCTGACTGATTTATCTCGATTTGGCTTTAATAAGATATCTGCCATTAATTTTCGTCTTCCGTCATTGTTTTTAATTCCAATTCGCTGATCACCTTTACGCCCAATGTTTGTGCTTTCTCATACTTTGAACCTGGATTTTCTCCCAACACCAGGTAATCGGTTTTCGCGCTTACACTGTCAGACACCTTTCCGCCATTTTGTTTGATGAAATCTTTGATCCCATCACGAGTAAATTCAGAGAGTGTGCCTGTGACAACAAATTTTAATCCCTCAAATGTCTTCTTTGTGACCACAGCGTTCGTTTTACTTTCAGGCCAAACCCCGAAAGCACTTAATTTCTTGAGCACATTACGATTCTCTTCCAGTGCAAACCAGTTTTCTACCGCGTCCGCGGAATTCGGCCCAAATCCATCAATGCTCTCAATGTCTGCATTTTTTGCTGAGGAAAGAGCATCCAGGTCTTGAAAACGCAGCGCCAATTCTTCTGCTGCGATCTCTCCGATACCATGAATGCCAAGAGCGGTGACCAAATTTGATAGGGGTCTGGTTTTTGATTCCTCGATCGCTAAAAGGATATTGTCTGCTTTTTTTTCTGCAAAGCCGTCTAATTTCAGCAGATCACTTTTTTTCAGTCCATATAGGTCTGCAACATCTTTTATCAGCCCAAATTCCACCAACTGCTTAACAATTTTAATTCCCAACCCGACGATATCCATTCCGACTTTTGACACGAAATGTTCAATATTGCGAATGATTTGTGCCGGGCAGCTGTTGTTAACGCAATACCATGCCACCTCATTTGGCACGCTCTCGACCGGTTTCCCGCACGTTGGGCATAAATCTGGAGGTAAAAATACTTCTTCCTCACCTGTGCGCACATCAGAGATTGGGCCGATGATATATGGGATCACTTCACCTGCCCGTTTTACAAGCACTCGATCTTTAATGCGAATATCCTTTTCCTCAATATAGTCAAAATTATGCAGAGTAGCCTGTTTTACGATCACTCCCCCTATCTCGACCGGGTCCAAAATAGCATAAGGCGTTAATATGCCTGTCCGTCCCACATTCACCCCAATATCCAATAAGCGAGTTGTAACTTCCTGAGCTGGAAATTTTAATGCAATTGCCCCGCGCGGGTCTTTACCTGCAAATCCCAGATTTTCAGCTATTTTCAGATCATTTATTTTGATGACTACCCCATCAATCTCATAATCAAGCGAATCTCGGTATGCTTCCCACTTTTTTATTTTTAAGAGCATATCTTCGAATGAGGTACATTTTTCAGAAACATTTGCTACTGGAAAACCTAATTTCCTCAAGTATTCGAGAGTTTCCCACTGGGAGGTTTTTGGATTCCCGGCAACCACAGTATAGGTAAGGATCCGCAAAGGACGTTCTGCAACGATCGAAGAGTCCAATAATCTTAGCGATCCAGCAGCGGTGTTCCTTGGATTCTGATATGTTTTTTCTCCCAGTTTTGCAAAGCGCTCATTTAGGCGCAAGAAATCACTTTTAGCAATATACGCTTCCGCTCTAACCACCAATTTTTCCGGGATATCTAATGATTTTTCGTGAACAGGGATCTTTAGAGGGGCTGATTTGATCGTACGGATATTTTTTGTTATATCCTCACCAATTTCACCGTTCCCTCTGGTCGCACCCTGAACGAAAACACCTTTATGGTAATGCAAAACCACCGTTAACCCATCGATTTTAGGCTCAAGAACAAATTCTGAATCACGCACTCTTTCATCGATCTTACTGATTCGATTGAACCAATCTCTCAGGTCCTCCTCAGAAAACGCGTTTGCTAAACTGAGAATACTGGCAGGATGGGTAGTTTTTTCAAATCGTTCAGCAGGTGCTGCTCCGCTGCGCTGGGTAGGCGAATCTGGTGGTATCCATTCAGGATGCATCTTTTCAATCTTGTGCAGCCGCATGAGCAGTTGGTCGAATTCATAATCGCTGATAACGGGACCATCAAGCACATGATAGCGGTGATTGTGAAAATGTATCTCTTTGATCAACGCCTGATAGGCTGTTTTTTCTGATTGAATATCCATTAAGTAAATTATAGCAATCTTTAGATATTTTTCCTTTATATCAAAACCATTAGCTTTGCATTTCCGTATATAATAAAAAAAGAGAGTGTTATTAATAATTAAATTTGTCTTGGAGGCATTATGAAAGCAAGCAAGATCATTTTATTTGTGATCGCTGGTTTTGCGCTGATCTTTTCTTTTCTATTCTTTCTAGGATCCGGCGGACAAAGCGGCGGGTTTAACTTGATTTACATTGCGGTCGGACTGGCAGCTGTCGCCTTTATATTGATATTCTTTGCCACACGTTTGGATATATCCGCAGATCCCGCACAGAATGTGACCGTTAACATCGACCTGCCCGGCGAAGTAAGCATGGATGCGATCAAGTGTGAATCCTGCGGCGGTGTTCTGACAGAAAAAGACATCAAATTGGTCTCGGGCGCTCCGATGGTCACCTGCCCGTTTTGCTCAACCACCTATCAATTATCCGAAGAACCTAAATGGTAATAAGGATTAATCTATGAAAACCAAAGTATTTTCTTTTCTAATACCTATTTTCCTGCTGGTTTCAATTATCACTCCGATATTCGCTCAGGACTATCTCTTTCAGATCCCCGAGCAGGATATCCAGATATTTATTGAAGCGGACGGCTCGATCACCATTGAGTATTATTACCAATTCAAAAATCAACCGGGTGCACATATTATCGATTATGTTGATATTGGCATGCCCGGAAATAGCCAATACAGCCTAAGCGACATCAGCGCGACCATTGACGATCGGCCAATCTCTGATATCCAGAATTCCGACTATGTGGACGGTGTTGCGCTTGGGTTAGGCGCCAATGCCATTCCTGCTGGCGGGACCGGGATCGTCTATATGCGCGCGGAAAACGTACGCGGTCAATTTTATTTTGCTTCAGTTGAAAAAGAAGAAGAATATACCTCAATGCGTTTCCAGCCAAACTATTTCGAATCCAATTTCGTCGCTGGATCATCCGATATGACAATCACCTTCCACCTACCAACAGGGATGACTGAAGATGAGCCGATCTGGTTCTCACCAAAGAACTGGGATGGGGACGAAACACCCGCGTCTGTTGTTGATGACCAGGGCCGCATCCTTTATCAATGGTCATACGCGAACGCGTCCGCTTCGGATAAATACGAATTTGGTGTTTCCTTTCCTGCAAGATATATTCCAATCGATACGATCAACACCGAACAAACCCTGACCTTC
The DNA here is from genome assembly GCA_030655835.1 of Pelolinea sp. Taxonomy (GTDB): domain Bacteria; phylum Chloroflexota; class Anaerolineae; order Anaerolineales; family Anaerolineaceae; genus Pelolinea. Next base: position 6,988 of record JAUSPC010000083.1, on the reverse strand, counting down.
AAACCAACAGATGTGCTAGGTGTGGCAATTCCGGTGCTTTGCTGCGGAGGGTTCATCGCAATTTTTGGACTGGTGATCTATTTCGCGGCAAAAGGCGCCAAGAATCGCAAGCTTAAATACCTCCCACCCAAGATCGCCATTGAGGGGCACGGCATCAAGCGCGGGTTGACATCTGTTGAAGCGGCTATTCTGCTTGAGCAGCCGATGGATAAAATCCTAACCATGATCTTATTCAGCGTGCTGAAAAAAGACGCTGCTGAAGTGATCACGCGTGATCCATTAGATATCAAAGTTGAAGAGCCGCTGCCAGAAGATCTGCGAGATTACGAAGCAAGTTTCTTGAATGCATTCAAAGGGACCAAAGCACCTGAACGCCGTAAACAATTACAGGATATGATGGTCGCGCTGGTAAAGAGCATAAGTACCAAGATGAAAGGGTTCAGCCGCAAAGAAACCGTTACGTATTACGAGGAGATCATCAAGAAAGCCTGGGATCAGGTAGAAAAAGCCGAAACCCCAGAGGTGCGCGCTGAAAAATACTCAGATGCAGTTGATTGGACCATGCTGGATAAAGACTACGATACACGCACACGCCGCATGTTTGGCACGGGTCCGGTTTATATGCCCTATTGGTGGTGGCGCGCTGATCCAACCGTAAACCGTACAACCACCGCTAGATCCATTGGTGGTGCTGCCGCCCGCGGTTCAGGCCCAACAATGCCCTCTGGAGGAAAATCAAGAACCATCACCCTCCCGCAATTACCCGGCTCGAATGCGGCTGCTTCACTTACCAACACAGTCACTGCTTTTTCGGCGGGAGTGGTTGGCAACATGGCCTCATTCACCGGCGGCGTGACCGCTATGACCAATCCGGTTCCAAAACCGACCTCAAGCACTTTCCGTTCTTCTGGTGGCGGAAGAAGCGGCGGCGGCTCTGCATGCGCGTGCGCGTGTGCCTGTGCTGGCTGTGCCTGCGCGTGTGCTGGCGGCGGCCGTTAAGTTTGGTTTGAGCCGTCTCGAGGTGATACCTAATTCGTGAAAAATATGCACAATAAAATCCACTCTGGCATCTTTGAATACAAAATGACCATCGGTGAGTATAAGAACCGTATCCATTTACGCATCGAAGAGGATGGGTACGGTGTTCTGCTCGTAAACGCCAACCAGTTGTATCATTTCAACCCATCAGCTGCCCTGATGGCATACTTGATCTTAGAAAAAATAGAAGATAGCACGGTTATTAAGCAGCTTCAGTCCACCTTTCAGGTCAAGAAAGACCAGGCTTTAGCTGATTATGCCCAATTTAAAACCGATCTGGAGCGCATTATTTCTCCGCTTGATGATTCCTGTCCCATTTGCGACCTGAATTTGGAAACATTTGCCCCATTCTCAAAAAAACCTTCCGCGCCCTACCGCATGGACCTTGCCTTGACCTATCGCTGCAACAATGATTGTGTGCACTGTTACAACGAAAGCGACCGACTAAAACGTGAGCTGGATGTAGATCAGTGGAAGCAGGTGTTGGACAGTGTTTGGGAACTGGGTATTCCGCATGTGGTTTTCACCGGCGGTGAACCCACGCTGGTTCCTTTTTTACCTGAATTAATCACGCACGCCGAGGAATTAGGCATGATCACAGGCCTCAATACGAATGGGCGCAAATTCAGCGATCCAGCATATATCGAAACACTTGTTTCCGCGAGGCTGGACCATGTACAGATCACGCTCGAATCGCATGCTGCCGAAATTCATGACCGCATCACAGCCGCTCCGGGCTCCTGGGCGCAAACCACAACCGGGATCACGAATGCCTTGAATTCAAAGCTATACGTGATGACAAACACCACGTTATTAAGATCGAACAGCGCCAGCCTCACAGACACGCTCAATTTCCTATCTGCTTTAGGAGTACCCACGGTGGGTCTAAATGGGCTTATTTATTCCGGCAGAGGCGCTTCTGTGGATGATGAGTCCATATCCGAAAATGACCTTCCGGCGCTGCTTGAGATCGCAAAGGCACACGCGGCCAACAGCGGACAGCGCCTGATCTGGTACACGCCAACCATGTACTGCCATTTCAATCCAATTGAATCAAACCTGGGCGTAAAGGGGTGTACCGCTGCGCTCTATAATATGTGTATCGAGCCGGACGGCAGCGTGCTTCCGTGCCAATCCTATTACCGGTCGCTTGGAAATTTCCTTGAGGACAGCTGGGATTCCATCTGGAACAACACTCTCGCCCGATCAATCCGCGACCGCGATTACGTTCCAGACGGCTGCCATTTTTGCGACCTGGTGGATACCTGCGGCGCGGGCTGCCCACTGCATCTTCAGAATAACCCAGAAATGGAGCCGCAGCCGGTAAACGCGCTTCCGTTCTAAAATTGTTAAGGAGGAATCATGTTCACAAAAATCGAAAATTTCTTTGATGGCTTATTCAATCCGGTAGAACCGATCCCCGTGGGTGTGTACACCTACCAATCGACAGGCGATTCTGAACTGCCCTATAAGCTTCACCTGCGGGTAGAACCTAACGGCAGCGGCATTCTTATTATCAATGCCAGCACCGTACTGCATCTGAATCAGACGGCTGTTGAATATGCTTATTATTTTATCGATGAAATGAAAAGCGAGGACATTCCCGCTCTGGTTGCTGCCCGCTATGATGTGTCCATTGGGCAGGCAAAACGGGATATGGAGAGTTTTCTTGATAAGGTGGACACACTCGTTAATACCGAAGACCTTGATCCGGTCACATACCTGGATATGGAACGCGTTGCACCCTATTCTCAGAACATCTCGGCGCCTTATCGGCTGGACTGCGCGCTCACCTATCAGGTTTCAGCGGGTGCTGAGGCATCCGCAGCCCCCACCGAGCGTGTGGACCGGGAACTCAGCACAGAAGAATGGAGACAAGTGCTTCAGAACGCTTTTGATGCCGGCATTCCGCATGTCATTTTCACCGGCGGCGAACCCACTCTGCGGGACGATCTGCCTGACCTGATCGCAGTATGCGAAGACCTTGGCGTTGTGTGCGGATTGCTGACGGATGGGCTTAAGTTAAGTAATAAAAAATATATGGAACTGCTCCTGAATAAGGGGCTGGACCATGTCATGATCTTGTGCCAGGCGGAAAACAAGGATTTCTGGAAAGCGCTCAACAACCTGATGCCGGACGATATTGCGGTCACGGTACACATCACGCTTACCGATGACAACCAGAACGATATCTCAGCGCTGCTCGAAAAACTTGCCAAGCAGGACGTCACCAGCGTTTCCATGAGCTCGAGTTCACCCAAATTGGCAGACGCGCTGGCAGCGGCGAGCCAAAAAGCATCCGCCCTGAACCTGCGGCTCGTTTGGGATCTGCCTGTACCCTACTCCGCTTTCAACCCAATCTCAGCAGAACTTGAAGCGGATGCGGTGGTTGCGCCTGAAGGGGCTGGCAAAGCCTGGTTATACGTTGAACCAGACGGTGATGTGCTCCCGGCACAGGGTGTCAACAAAGTACTTGGTAATATGCTGAGCGACCCCTGGAAAAAGATCTGGAAACAGCGCTAACCATTTGTGAGCAGTGAACATTCTTTCTGGCATGCCCGCTACCAGCAGCAAGCCGGCTGGACTCTAAACACGCGCCGCTATATTTTTGGCCAAATTGGCATTTCACTTGATGACCGGCTGATAGAGGTCGGCAGCGGCAGCGGAGCGGTTCTGGAATCCCTCGCACGTGACGGGTATGCTCATCTATGTGGAATTGATCTCGATCTAGCCGCGCTTCTTGATGCGAAGATCGCACACCCCAATATCTGCGCGGACGGCATGAGCTTACCTTTTTCAAACGCGTCTTTTTCTCACAGCATGTGCCATTTCTTTCTTCTGTGGGTATCTGACCCACTCATTGCGCTGCAGGAGATGGCGCGCGTGACCAAACCCGGCGGCTGGGTGCTTGCGCTGGCAGAACCAGATTACGGCGGCCGCATCAGCTGCCCGGACGCGCTGGAACGCCTCGCTGACCTGCAGACGCGCGCGCTGGCACATCAGGGCGCTGACATACATATGGGACGGCGCCTGATATCCCTGTTTACCGAGATCGGGCTGGAAGACATCTTTGTGGGGATCATCCCCGCGCAGTGCGGAGGGAATGCGCAGCCGAACGCGTTTTTACAGGATCGGGACATCTTGAACCGCGACCTGGCAGGCCTGATCGATCAGGAGGAGTTTGAGGCATTGGTTTGCCAGGCAGAGAAAGGAAGTTCCGAGAATGAGTCGATGTGGTTTGTGCCCATTTTCTACGCCTTTGGGCAGGTGCCGCGAGATAAAACGGGATAGGTTTTTCGACTTGATGGTATAATCACCGTCGTTGTCGGGGCGTGGCGCAGTCCGGTTTAGCGCGCTTGCATGGGGTGCAAGAGGTCGGAGGTTCGAATCCTCTCGCCCCGACCATATATGGGGGTTGCTAGGTAGTAAACCCCTCTCTATTGGGGTGTTTTAAACCTACTTCATCAATTTCTTCGTTTCGTGTGCAATTCGTGTGCAATTTTATAGGTATTGGAGTAATCAGATCATCAATATAATCCGCTGATTCCTGCTGCATACCAGGTAAAAGATGCCCATAAGTATCTAGGGTCATACTTACTTTTGAGTGTCCTAAACGTTTTGCAACAATTATTGGAGAAATTCCATGATTAAGCATCAATGAAGCAGCAGTGTGTCGGAGATCATGAAAACGGATCTCACGCAAGCCAGACTCTCGAATAATCTTCTTAAACCCTCTGAGAAGGTTTCTTTGTCTAATAGGTGTTCCAATTGTTGATGGGAAAATAAGGTTATTTTCATCCCATCGATCACCCATTTTTTCTTTTTCATCGATTTGATTTTTGTGGTGTTCTAGTAATTTCTGTATTGTATTCATGCCAACAGAAATTGTACGTCTACCAGATTTAGTTTTTAGTGAAGAGTAGTAATCACGATTCACATACTTTCTCCGCAATTGACGCTGAACGGAAATAGTTTTTCGATCCCAATCAATGTCAGACCAATTCAAGGCTAATAGCTCTGATTGTCGTAAACCTGTCGTTATCGCTAAGTGAATTAAAGCTTCTAGTAAAGTCCCCTTTACGGCTAATAGCAATTGCGTGATTTCGTGTTCAGAATAGATATCCATCTCTGGGCTTGTATATTTTGGAGGGGTAGTTGACTGGGTAGGATTATTTTGAAGTACTCCCATTCTTACTGCTGTTTCTAGACTACTTTTTATTACTGTGTGTATCACCTGTATGGTACGGCTTCCTATACTTTTTTCAATTTTCAAAAAATATAGATTTTGAATATCTTCTGGTTCGATATCATTTATTTTTATTTTTCCCAGTATGGGTTCAATATGGTTGCGAATGGTTCCCTCATATAACCTCCATGTACTTTTCTTGACAGCACTGCTTTTCGTTGATAACCAACCTCGTAAAAAGTCTTTATACAAGACATTGGATCCATGTCCCGTATACCCTTGAACAGTTTTTTCAAGCGTTTGCCGTAACCATGCTTGAGCTTCTCTCTTAGTCTTTTTGGTTTTACCTAAACGATAACCGTTGATATATATTTGAGCTCTCCAACTACCGCTAGGAAGTTGGTATATCGTTCCTTCGTTATTACCTCTTCTCGCCATTTCCTTTACTCCTTTCTTTCTATGAGTTTCAGGAAAGGCGACTCATTTATTTGTAGATCTATCCAATTGTTAATGTCCCGATTCCCCCACTGGCAATGCACATGATTGCGTGAGCTCTTTATACAATGAAGCACCGGAAAAATCAAGACAAATGGATTCAAAATAATCCTCTATGAATAAATGGAATATATATTTTCGTCAGTTCGATTACCTTCGATGAATTTATTCAAATCATCTTGGCGTACCCGTACTGATTGGCTGATACGAATATGAGGAATCTTCCCAGTTTGGATCAAGTTGTAAACCAAAGATCGGCTGATATTCAATATCCTGGCCACTTCGCTTGCTTTGAGCAATTGCCCGTTTTCATAAATCGTAGATACTTTTTCTAACATTGTTATCTCCTATTCTGCTAATAACTTCTGTTTGCGATTGTTTCCACAAACAGACCAAATTGCTTCCGAAATCACATTCTTGGAAAAGAACTCAGATAATGTGGTGAACAAGAACAAATTACTTTTAGCTGCTATTCTCTTGTGGGTATGCTTCATCAAATGCTGCAAGCGAATCTCACTGGTTGTAATGACCAACCAGCGTCCAGTATTGCTCCCAAAGCGCTTGTTGAATTCCTGACTGTGAATATAAGCAGCTCCTACTGCTGCTTTCTCAATACCGAAATTTGGATTGGAGTGAGTAGCCATATCGACCTCAAGCAGGAAATTGGCTTTAGCAGGCAGTCCCTGGGATTGACGTTTCTGATCAGTAATGCATAAGAACCCATCTGGGATGACTCCTCTTTTGCTTTGTCTCAGCCGCCCCTTTGTGTCCTTGTAAGAAAAAGGTATCCGATCCATATTGGAACGAAATACCGTTTCATTGATCCATTGATCGATCTTTAAATGTTTGAAATCCTGCAAATTTTTCTCTAACTTGAGTCGAATATCCACAGTGGTCAGATCATGATTGAGCTGATTCCAATGTGGTTCACGCAACCAACGCACCCCTTCCGAGCGCAACGTGCGTTCCAATAAACGCAGTTGGTTTTCATTGTCCGATTTTGGTTCTTCGATCTTGAGATTTACCACATTGGCCAGATACACGATCCCTCTCCACCCCAACCAAACGATTGGCTCGGGTACTGGATTGCACCTTCTCTGATGGTTGGAAGGCCAATCGATATAGGCATTGGCTTTCAATTTAGCTAAACGGTTATGCATTACCCTCTGGCTTTTCCCCCGCCAGAAAATGGTATGTACCTGGCGCTTGGCTAAAACGCCGCCATAATCTTGAATGACTTGTAAGATGCGCGCATCCCGGTCTTGAAAG
>JAUSPC010000080.1 GCA_030655835.1 Pelolinea sp. | reverse complement strand
TTTTCAATAAAGCGTATATCTGGTATCTTTGTATACAGGTAAGCTGTGCGTATGTGTTCATGAATGCTCCTTTGATTTAGTCGTTAGAGAGGCGCTTATCTTACCGCAGCTTATCTCTCTAACGCTTTCAAAGTTGCACTTACGAGTTGAATTCAAGTTCAAATAATAATTAATGGAGAACTTTATTTTTAGTGAAATAATGCCTGAAAAATAAATTACACATAAAAATATGATCTAGAAAGCCATCAAATCGAGCTATCATAGTTTGATGAACCACAACGGTTTTTATTGACTTAGCGATCCAGGCAGCGAAGAAGCATTAAACAAGGAGGTAACGTAGGTTATGAACGATCTTACAAAATGGTATAAAGAAGCCATATTTTATGAAATAGATCCCCGCACTTATTTTGATTCGAATGGAGATGGGATTGGCGATCTGCAGGGCATCCTGCAGAAACTTGATTATATTAAATCATTGGGCACGGATTGTATTTGGCTGCTGCCTATTTTCTCTTCTCCTATGAAGGATGGCGGATATGATATTGAAGATTATTATGCGATCCATCCAGATCTCGGTACTATCGAAGACCTGAAAGAGTTGATCAATGCAATTCATCAACGCGGCATGCGATTGATCCTCGACCTGGTGGTCAACCATACTTCTGACCAGTGCGAATGGTTCCAGAAAGGTGAGGCAGACAAAGATTCGCCCTATCATGATTATTATGTATGGAGCGACTCAGACGAAAAATATAAGGATACGCGCATCATTTTTCTGGATACGGAAAAATCGAACTGGGCATGGAGCGAAAAAGCGCAGCAATATTACTGGCACCGCTTCTTTTCCTCACAACCTGATCTGAACTACGACAATCCGGCCGTACGTGAAGAAATGAAGATGATTATGCGCTTCTGGCTGGATATGGGGATTGACGGATTCCGGGCGGATGCGGTTCCTTATTTGATCGAACGGGAAGGCACAAATTGCGAAAACCTGCCAGAAACACACGTTTATCTGAAAGAAATGCGGCAATTGATAGACGCGGAATATCCGGACTGTATCTTGCTCGCAGAAGCCAACCAGTGGCCGCGCGATCTGATGCCGTATCTAGCCAAAGGGGATGAATTTCACATGGCGTTTAATTTTCCTGTTATGCCGCGCATCTATAAATCAGTGGGGGTTGGGGATAATTCTTCACTGATCGAAACACTCAAAGATACCCCTGGAATTCCTGATGACTGCCAGTGGTGTACCTTTCTGAGAAACCATGATGAGTTAACTGTTGAGATGGTGACAGAGGAAGACCGTAAGTTACTATGGGATATTTACGCGCCTGAAAAACGCATGCACCTGAATTTGGGCATTCGACGTCGGCTGGCCCCTTTGATAGGTGGGGATATGCACAAAGTCGAGCTTCTGTACGCGATCTTGTTTTCGCTACCCGGTGTGTCAATCATCTATTACGGTGATGAGATCGGGATGGGTGATAATATCTGGTTGGAAGACAGGGATGGCGTAAGAACACCGATGCAGTGGTCAAATGGCGCCCATGCCGGATTTACCATCGGAAACCCGAAGAAACTATACCGCCCGGTGATCGATGAAGGCGAATACGACTTCAAAAAGATCAATGTAGCACAGCAGATAGAAGAGAAGGGATCATTCCTAAACCGATTAAAAGCGCTTGTGCATATGCGTAAAGCACATCCACTCTTCACATCACAGGGTTTTACCATTGTAAATGCTTGGCAGCGAGAAGTGTTCGCAATTCAACGATCTAATGACAGCGAAACGATCCTTTGCCTGCATAACCTGACCGATGAACAGCAAACTGTCGCATTAGGAAAAACCACATACAACCACCTGCATGCATCCATTGATCCGATGGAACAGGAGATACAGTACTCAAGTGAGGTTACCCTGCCGCCATTTTCTTATTTATGGCTGATCCGTATATAAAGAAAGCCTGACTGATCAATCTTTGAAAGAACAGTCAGGTAAAAAACCCTATTCTTTAAAATAATCTCCTGCTTTCCAAATTTTTTCACCGGAAGCGCGGTTAAAGGTGATGTTGATCTTTTTAATCCACTTCGCAAGCCGCGAGGTAACTGCCCCGGGTTTCATGCGCCACAGCCAATTACCGGCTGTTGTGGCGGGTAGGTTCATGCGCGCCCAGCCGTCCAGCCGCAGAAAATCCTGCATCGGCGCGATGGCGATGAGCGCATTTGTGCGCCAGATAGTGCGGATCATTTCATAAGCGATATCTGTCGTATGACCACCTAAATAACTAGCGCAAAAATTTCTTTCATACTGTGGGGCACTTTTATACCAGCCGACGGTTGTGTCGTTATCATGAGTGCCGGTGTAAACTACACAATTATCCGGGTAATTATGGGGAAGGAATTCGTGGTCGGCATCTTCCCAGAACGCGAACTGGAGCAGGCGCATACCGGGAAAGTTATATCTCTCGCGCAGCGCAATCACATCTTCTGTAATGACACCCAGATCTTCGGCGATGAAAGGAAGTCGGCCGATCCTGGCCAGCATGGCATCGAATAAGTTCTTGCCAGGACCTGACACCCATTCGCCCACTTCGGCAGTCTTCGCGCCAGCGGGGATGCGATAGTAGCCGGCAAAACCTCTGAAATGATCTAAGCGGATAAGATCAACTGTTTTCAGCGTTTCATTGACGCGGGTGATCCACCATTTGTAATTCTCTTTTTCATGTGTCTCCCAATCATATAAGGGATTACCCCAAAGCTGCCCAGTCTCCGAGAAAAAATCCGGCGGGACGCCGGCCACAGCCAAAGGTTCACGGTTTTTATCAAGCTGGAACAGGTGCGGGTATGCCCAAACATCGGCGCAATCATAGCCCATAAAGATAGGGATATCCCCGATCAGCTGGATACCCTTGGAGTTGGCGTACGATTTCAATTTGCCCCACTGCCGGAAAAAAAGGAACTGCAGGAATTTATGGATTTCAATCTCCTGCCGATTTTCTTTCTCGAATGCCTGTAGGGCTTTTGGTTTTCGCATGCGCAGCGCGTCGGGCCATTTGTTCCAGCTTACCAGTTGATATTTTTCGCGCAGAGCCATGAACAGGGCAAAATCCCGCAGCCATGAGGCATTGGCGTTATCAAACTGTTCATATTCGTGATTTATTTGTGACAATTCTCCGGAAAAAAAATGATCGTACGCACACTTGAGCACTGCCGGTTTCCATGCAATCACCTTCTGAAAATCGACTTTTTGAAGCGGAAAGCGGGGTGGCTGCTGCAGGTCTGTGTTGTTAAGAAGACCATCGTGAATGAGGTCTTGCAGGTCAATAAAAAGAGGATTTCCAGCAAAAGCAGATAAACCCTGGTAGGGTGAATTGCCATAACCGGTCGGATTTAGTGGGAGGATCTGCCAATACTTAACACCCGCGCTATTCAAAAAATCAATCCATTGGAAGGCCTCCCGTCCGATGGTACCAATTCCATCACCACCTGGAAGACTGCTAATGTGCAGCAGGACTCCGCTGGCTCTATCTAATTCTTTCATCTCATACCTTCTTTAAGAAAACCCATCATTTTAGACTGCATATATTGCCGGTTGGGTTACAGCCGGCAATATTGTTTCTCGATCTTCAAAATGATTGTTGATTATCTGATGGCAACCGGATTATCAGGGTTTTTGCTCGGGTCGAAGATGTGGAAGTTGCTCATGTCAAAAACCACTTGAACGTTTTCACCCACTTTAAACTCTGAACGTGGATCGACACGTGCGACAAGATCCTTTTTACCTGCCATCAAGTAAATGTAAATCTCATCTCCCATTAATTCCCGCAGATCAACTTTGCATTCAACCTTAGCAGCCTTGATTCCCGATACAGGATATTTGGGATTGTATATATCTTCAGGTCGAATGCCAAAAATGACATCTTTACCTATGTATCCGCAATAAAGGTCTTCTTTTTCTTTAGGAACCCCAACACTAAAATCACCAGTATCGATGATTAATTTCCCATCCGATCTATTTATTTTTGCCTGGAAGAAATTCATGGCTGGTGAGCCGATAAAACCTGCGACGAACATGTTTGCTGGTTTGGAATAGAGCATCTGCGGTGTGTCGATCTGCTGTAAGATGCCGAAATTGATAACCGCGATTTGTGTGCCCATCGTCATCGCTTCCACCTGATCATGCGTGACATATATGAAGGTGGTGTTCAATCGCTGATGCAATTTTGTGATCTCTTTGCGAGTCTGAACACGCAATTTGGCATCCAAATTTGAAAGTGGTTCATCGAACAAAAACACCTTTGGTTCACGGACGATCGCCCGACCCAGCGCGACGCGTTGGCGCTGACCGCCAGAAAGCGCACGAGGTTTGCGTTTGAGCAGCATTCCAATATCGAGAATCTTGGCTGCCTCATTTACCCTACGGTCGATCTCTTCTTTGGGCATTTTGCGCAGCTTCAATCCGAATGCCATATTGTCAAATACGGTCATATGGGGATAGAGTGCATAGGATTGAAAAACCATCGCGATATCCCGGTCTTTGGGCGCGACTTCGTTGACCACCTGATCACCAATCCTGATGCTTCCGGATGTGATCTCCTCCAGCCCGGCAAGACAACGCAAGGCGGTTGTTTTTCCGCAACCGGATGGACCTACCAATACCAAGAACTCTTTGTCGTTGATAGCAAGATCAAGATTATTAACTGCGGTGACTTCGCCATATTTTTTAACGACTTTATCAAATGTGACACTAGCCATTTCTTTCCTCCATTCTTAAGAATATAGTGATTTTATTGTAACCCTAAATATGGAGGAAAAATGAATAATTAAAAAAATTAATATTTCTAAGTGCAACAGTCATCTCTATCACAAGGTCATTGTGATCAAAACAAATTTTGTATGAAGTTGTCTAACACCATGTCTTTTTCATTATCCTTTCGCATCAATGAGTACTAATGAAAACGCTTTTGCACCTGCTTTGCTCCCATTCTTGTTTAGGTTTAGTATTAAACCCGACATAGAATCGCCATGCTGAAGTGTTCACACTCTTATAGCTCAGGTCCGAAGTTATGAAATATCTTAGATATTTTTGATACCCAAAGTGTATAGTATCTCCTGGACACCGCACATGCTTGCTTTGACAAATGCGTTTTCTCATGTTAAACTCATTTCGTCAAGCATCAATGCGCTCGCGGATGAGCGCGTTTTTTTTGGAGAGTAAACATGCGGACCCTCGAGTGGGAAAAAACCACACAACGGTTGAAAATGGTAGACCAAAGGCTGCTACCATCAACCTTTTCATATATATATTTAGAGTCTTATCAAGAAGTTTCTGAATCAATCAGAGATATGGCAGTACGTGGCGCCCCTGCAATCGGTGTTGCTGCTGCTTATGGTATGGTTTTAGCAGCACTGCATTCTGAAGTCTCCTCTTATGATTTAATATTGCAAGATCTGGATCAAGCCGCGCGAATTTTAGAAGCTTCCAGACCTACTGCGGTTAATTTACCCTGGGCATTGAAGCGTATGCTCTTGGTTGCAAAAGAACAATCCCATAGTTCTGACAGTCTCTTCGATGCATTGTTATTAGAAGCAGAGGCGATGGCTGATGAGGATGTTGAAACAAACAAAACATTATCCACCTTCGGGGCTGAGTTGATAAATGACGGTGACATGATCATTCATCACTGCAACACTGGTGCACTTGCGACCGTTGACTGGGGGACTGCTTTGGGTGTGATCCGAATGGCCCACGAACAGGGGAAGAAGATTCACATATTGGTTGATGAGACCCGGCCCCGCCTTCAGGGCGCCCGATTGACCGCCTGGGAACTTTCACAATATAATATCCCTTACGACATTATCACTGATAATTCAGCTGGTCATTTCTTGCGTAGCGGAAAAGTAAACAAAGTGATATTTGGAGCGGACCGTGTGGCATGTAATGGAGATGTTGCGAATAAAATTGGGTCATATATGCTTGCGTTAGCAGCGAATGCGAATAATGTGCCTGTTTATAGCGTTTTCCCTTTTTCAACCATTGATATTGAACTAGCTTCAGGTAATCTGATTCCCATTGAAGAAAGACCGCAAGATGAAGTATTAGATCTGAAATTAAAAGGTCTCAAAGTCACTCCACAGGATGCCAGCGCGCGTAATCCTGCTTTTGATGTTACCCCGCATGAATTGATAACAGCTTTCATCACGGAAAAAGGGGTCATTTACCCACCTTTTGAAAAAAACCTTATTGATAAAATGCAGGGGAATTAAGGAGTCAGAATTATGTCAATCATCTGTACAGGGTCGATTGCGTATGATTATTTGATGTCCTTTCCAGGATACTTTAAGGACCATATCATTCCTGAAAAATTGGATTCGATTAGTTTGTCTTTTTTGGTTGATTCGATGGTACGACAGCGCGGAGGAACGGCGCCGAATATCGCATTCACATTGGCATTGTTGGGAGAATCGCCAAAATTAATGGGGACTGTTGGACAAGACTTTGAAGATTATGGTAGCTGGTTGGAGGCGCAGGGAGTTGATATTTCTTTAGTAAAGCGGATCGAAGATGTATTTACTGCCTCTTTTTTCGCGAATACGGACCTATCCAATAATCAAATAGCCAGTTTTTATACCGGAGCGATGGCATATTCCAAAGATCTGTCTCTCAAGCATATTAATTTAACGGAAGATGATCTGGTCCTAATTTCACCGAACGACCCAGAGGCGATGTGTAAATATGCTTCAGAATGTAATGATCTCAATGTGCCTTATCTGTACGACCCCGGACAGCAAGTAGTCCGCAATTCTCCTGATGAGATCAGGCAGGGGATTATCCACGCCCAGAGTCTCTTTATTAATGACTATGAATATGAATTGATCCAGAAACATACTGGTATGACAGATGAAGAGATCCGAGAAGCGGTTGATTACGTAGTAATTACCTGCGGCAGAAGTGGTGCGGATGTTTGGGTGAAAGATGAAAACTATCATATTCCAATTGTTGAAACGGATAGAAGAACTGATCCTACAGGTGTGGGAGATGCTTTCCGCAGCGGATTCGTACGCGGAAAAATGTTAGATCTGGATTGGCAGACATGCGGCCAAATGGGTTCTTTGGCTGCTACATATTGTCTGGAAAAACAAGGTACTCAGAATCACCGATTTACACGAGTTGAGTTTGTTCAACGCTACCGTAAATTTTTTAATGATAACGGGGCGTTGGATGCGCTAATTGAAGAATAAAATTTGAAAGGAACAAAATGGATAAATTTGATGTAAAAGATACCAATCTTGCCGAAGGCGGGAGGTTGCGAATGGAATGGGCAGAACGGGAAATGCCCGTACTGCGCTCTATTGAAAAACGATTTAAAAAAGAGCAGCCGTTGAAAGGAATGCGCGTGGCAGCTTGCCTGCATGTGACGACTGAAACAGCCAATCTGATGACGACCCTTCAAACAGGCGGGGCAGATGTTGTCCTTACGGCGTCGAACCCACTTTCCACCCAGGATGATGTGGCTGCGGCTCTTGTGTCTTATTTTGAGATCCCGACTTTCGCTATCAAAGGGGAAAGTAATACAACGTATTATAAACACATCAATGCTGCATTAGATCATAAACCTCACCTCACAATGGATGACGGTGCGGATGTGGTCAGCACACTTCATAAAGATCGGCGTGAATTATTGGATGATGTCATCGGTGGAACAGAAGAGACCACAACTGGTGTGATCCGACTGCGCGCAATGGCGCTTGATGGTGCATTGAATTACCCCATCATCGCAGTAAATGATGCTATGACGAAGCACCTCTTTGATAACCGCTATGGAACTGGTCAATCTACCCTGGATGGGATCATTCGAGCGACCAACATACTTATCGCTGGGAAGACATTTGTTGTGGCTGGATATGGTTGGTGCGCGCGTGGTTTAGCAATGCGGGCTAAAGGAA
>JAUSPC010000079.1 GCA_030655835.1 Pelolinea sp. | reverse complement strand
CAAGTATGCCAGCGAAGAATGAATTCTTTCGGTCATATAATCAACCTCCATCCAGTACTGTTCTTGTTACTTGTAACAAGAAACTCTGCTTTGTAAGCTATTGTATATACTATAGCTTTTATAGTAATTTCTTCTCCGCTTTCTGCTAAAAGAATATTTAAATCTTTTTCAAAATATATCTTTAAAACTCCTTTTTAATTTTGATATTTCAGTATATTTTTAACTTTGGGTCTGTCAAAGGGATAACTCCCTGGAATTATTGGTCCCAGGGGTGGAAATACGAACGAAGAAAGAACTGTTGTGAAAGGAGAGCCGCTGCCCCCAACTCCAAAACCAGGGCAAATATATATTATTAATGATAGAACCAAAAATAAGGCTGGTAAAGGAAAGTAATAGTACTTTAAATCTATCTCCATAATTACGGGGTAATTTTTAATAAATTGATTTTATTTCTTAATATTCACCTGCTTTCCCCCTTCCGTTGCGATATTTATTTGCAGGTTGATCCCCGTTTTTCGCAGTCGCGTCAATGTCTGGATCGATTTATAAAATCTCCGTTGTGCTGAACTCACCATCTGGTCCGCGAATCGTATATTCTTATTTGCTGTCCCTTTCGTAGTCATAAAACTGGTGAGTATGATCTGCATATTGCGCATCTGGAAAAACTCTATGATGATATCGTCGATCAGCAGTTGTTCGATCGTTGAGGAATTACCGTATTCCAATTCCATTCTCATATCTTCGATTCCATTATTGAGCTGCTTTAAAACCATAGGCGAGGATTCGTATATCTTTTTGACCACCTGATTAGAAAGGCTTTTCGAAAATGCTTGTATTGAGATGGAAGGTTCCTTATTTTCGATGAAGTACTCTTCTAATTCTTTCTTGCTTTTCGTGCTTGGTGCTTCTTTTTTTATCTTTTCATACACGTCTAAGAATTTCTTAGTGATTTCTTTCTCATTTGCTAATGGGTCTTTTTCTTCATCAGTCACGCTTTTTCCTCCATTCTCCTTTATGGGTATGATAACCGTTCAAAACCAGCACCGCGTTCGCCAGTTGGTTGACTAATTCATGGTATGCATTAATTTCGTTATCTTTTTTCTTCTCGTTTTTAACCATCGTTCGATATGCTTCTTCTTCACGTCGCCTTTCTTGAATTATGGAATGTATTATATACGTTTGTATATTTTTACCCATATAGAACGATTGCACGTGTGATCCAATCCTTGTCTTGTGATAATAATATTTTCTTCCTTTTCTTTCTTCCCAGCCCATTGTGCTACACTTTTCTATTTCCCCTATTATACATATGATAAGGGGGCATTTTCAAGGATTGCGGGAAATTCATCCGGGATTTTTCTCGTTTATGTGGGGATGTAGATCTCAACCGTAAATCAATATAATGGACTGATTCCCCTAATCTTCCCAACGATGTTGATAGAGTAAAAAGTCAACCATGAAACACGAGATATGGGATAATGCACACATGGATGATGCTGGGTATTTAACTGCTGCTGCAATCGGCCATGGCGCGCGTGAGATCCTGCAAACCGAGACAGATGCAAGCGTGTGGGGAGATACTTCCAAAGGTTTATTCGCGGTCACTGATAATAAAAAAGCCCTGTTTATCTCTCAGCAACCATTTAAAGGACCTTTGACGATTAATGTAAATGGAAATTTTCCATGGCATGAGAAGCTTTCTCACGGAACACACCTCGTGCTTGCTCCAGATCAGATCAGGTTCATTCAATCGGATCTGATAATCAAAATCACTCCACAAACACAGGTTTGGACCCCAACGATCCTAAATATGACAGGTTTTGATCTTAAAGCATTCATCAATCGAAGCAAGTTAATTGAAGATGAAATGATCAGTCAACTTTCTAACCGTAAATCCGATCTCACCTCAAGTAAACCTGGAAATTTAGCTATTCAAGATCAGACACAAGAAAATAATCCCAATATAGAAAACAACTTGAAATCTGCTTTATATTCAAGAAACGAAGCCGCTGTTTTTGAATCTTTATCTAATTCATTGGGTTATGGAGAGGGCTTAACTCCGTCTGGAGATGATCTCATTTGCGGCTTTCTACTGGCAGCGCATGCCTGGGAAGAAATCCTCTACCCCGATTTCTCTTTTAAGAAAACGATCTTGAAGATCGTCGAGACCGCACGGAAAAAGACAACCGCGCTGAGCGCCAATCTAATTGCCTGCGCGGCATCCGGCAGCGCGGATGAACGCATCATTAATTGCGTGAAATGGTTTAACAATGGCGGTCTTTCAGCCGCATTAATAATGGAAGAACTGCTATCTTACGGCAGCTCTTCCGGGTTAGACACTCTGGCAGGGATGCTGGCATTCATCCAAGCATCCCCAATCGTTCAACAAGAACTATAAATCTACCTTAATACCAATCCAAATACATCTTCTCCGGCTTGTACTCTAACCGGTTCCCAAAACGTTTTTAACTTCATGCCCGTTTTCAACTTATTAAAATCATCAATTTGGATCTGCCCCATCGCCTTTATATGGTTTGAGAATTCAACCACTCCGATTTTCAGTGTTCGGACATCAAAACCCCAGGGAAGGTTGTATATTTCCGTGAATGCCAGCAATTTAGCATCTCCCTCAGGTTTGATCTCTTCAAAATCGCGTTCCAGACAATCAAGGCAGCGGTCATGGAATGGGTAATGGATCCTTCCGCATTTCTTACACCGATAAGCAGTGATCTTCAGTTCGTCTGTCATTCTGCCCTCCGCAGCACAAAAGCTACCACATTATTTCCAAATCCGCCGAAGTTCAGGGTGAATCCTGTTTTTGCGCCTTTAACCTGGCGGTCCTTACCCAGTTCGTGGCGCAGTTGAAAAACCACATCCACAACTTGTGCTACCCCGGTCGCGCCAACCGGATGGCCGCGTGCTTTCAGGCCGCCCGACATATTGATTGGGAATTTTCCGCCCAATGAGGTTTCACCTTTCTCAACCGCTTTTCCGCCTTCTCCCTTTTTAAAGAAGCCCGCGTGTTCACTTTCAGCGATCTCAAGAATCGTGAAAGCATCATGAAGTTCCGCAAAATCCACATCCTTGGGGGTTAATTTTGCCATTTCAAAGGCCTGGTTTGAAGCCAATGTGACCGCTTTCAGGTCCGTGGGATCATCCCTTTCCTGTAGTGTATGTGTATCCGTTGCCTGTCCAAAACCTGCCACCAGGACTGGAGGTTTTTTGGAAATCTTCTTGGCCATTTCCAATGAGCACAGAACAACTGCAGCAGCCCCATCACTAACCGGGCACATATCATAAAGATGCAGAGGGTCAGCCGCCATTGGATTATTGACCACAGAATCCGGGTCGTCAACAATACCTTCCCGGGTAATGATCATCTCAACATGCGCGTAAGGATTGAGTGCCCCCATCTTTTGGTTTTTGATAGCAACCGCAATCAACTGATCTCGGGTAAGGTTATATTTCTCCATATACAAGCGCGTAAACATGCCCGCCATCCCCGGCAAAGTAACGCCGTATGGGTATTCGACTTCCGGGTGGGTCATGGTGGCAACAAAATCAGTTGCCTTCCAGCCAACAATCTCCCGCATTTTCTCCCCGCCTGCCACGAGTACATAATCATAATAGCCGGAGGCAACTGCCAGTACACCATTCTTTATCGCAGAAGCGCCAGATGCAGGTCCATTCTCAACCGCATCCGCTGCTGCCGGAATCAAACTCAATCGATCCACTAAAGCGCTGGCTACTGAGGTTTGGTGCTGCAAAATGCCCGCCCCCATATTCGCGACATAAACCGCATCCACACCTTTTTTACCCATCCCCGCGTCATCCAACGCATTCAATGATGCATAAGCCAGCATATCCAGCAGTGAATCCTCATCTCGCCGTCCGAAGGGGATCATCCCCGCGCCAATTATCGCTACCTGTCGCATTCCTACCTCCCTTTCACGCCACAAATCTTTTCACTGATGGCATCCTCATCAGCGACCATTATCTTATCCATCGCCTCATCCAGGAACCTCTTTGAAACTGGACGTTTGCCAGCCACCAAACGAGGTTTGGTTTCAAAATATAAATCCCGCGTTAATTTATATGAAGAAGCGCCCCCCAGTTCATGCTGAACACCCTCCTGTTTGATCAATCCATATTCGATCATCCAGCGCCGGAATCCGATTGGGCTTTCCGCGGTGATCCAGACCTCCTGCTGACCCAGAATTTCGATATGGTATTCCATTTTCGCGGCAAATAAGTGCGAGCCGACCCGCAGCCCGCGGTCAATAGCAAGCGTGTGATAACTCATTCCGATGTCTTTATCAACCATGCGACCATTCACAATGCCGACCAAATATCCTTCGATCTGCCCTACCAAACAATACTCATTACGGACGCGATGCCGGTACCAACCTAATAATTCAGCATATAAACGTGCTCCTACAATATCATAATAATCACGCGGGATTTCCAAAGTTGGCCTTACAGCCTGCAGCAAGACCGGCACATCTTTAATGTCCGCCTGCCGTACTATCATCTTCTTTCCATTTGCCAATGTGATCATCTTTGGCGGATATTCCGCCATTTCAATCGCTGGTGCTCGTAATAAAGCTTCCAGATCCATATCGACTGCCATAAATTCCTCCTTACATGAGTTAATTTATTCTAGATTCTTCTTTGTGAGAGCGTTAATACTTTCTACATGAGCCGGGTTATACCTATCGCCAAATTTGGTCTTTGGCATGTCCTTTGCCAACTTTGTTACCTCTTCATATTCGTTATCATCCAAGAAAGCAACACAGCGCCCAATGCTGGATTCACCATCCACAAAACGCCATGGGAAGAATCCAAGGGTTACCCTGCGGTTCACAAGCAGGTCAATTTCGCCGCCAATACACTCCGCGTGAATGATGCCGTACGGGAACATTTCAATGTGCATCAACTGATATTTGGTGTCATCAAAGAACTCAGCTAAAGGTTTGCCGTGTTTCTTCCGGAAAACCCGATCCGCTTCCCGTGCCTGGCGCGGCATCCAATCCCGAACGATGGTGTTCATCGGGTGATCCGCACTTCCGCAGTCCACGCCAATCCAGCGCAGTTCCTTCTTCTTTGCCCATTCCGCAAACTCCCGGTCTGGCCCTGGATGTTTCACCATATATCGAACCTCATCAGCATACGGCATGTCCCACCCAAAATGGTGGTAACCAGTATGGATGATCAGAATATCCCCTTCCTTAACTTCCACCCGGTCTTCGACCATCTTGCTGGTGTATACATCATAATCCCCGCACACATCACTCAAGTCCACAACGGCAGCTTCATGCACCAGAAAATCCATTTCCAGCGAAGCGATATCTTTTCCCGGAGTGTAGAAATGGATCTCACCGTCTAAATGCGTTCCAAGATGGTTAGAATGTGTAAGAACTTGCCCATTCGCGCCATTGGGAGCCAGGCGTTTAAAATACTTAATTTGAAGGGCTTCATAAGTCGGCCAGGGCGGTGTGCCAATGCCCAATGGGATTGTCAGATCAATATATTTCATTCATTCTCCTTTTTTGAACAATAGATTTTATTAAATTCATTGAATGCATCTACAAAACATTTCTTTGGCGCCCGCAGCATGCCTGCCCCAACCATTCCAATTCCCGGTTTGCGGTGAGCAATCCCGGTGTTGATGCGTGGGAGAATCCCTGTTTCCATCACTCTGCGCACATCAATTCCCAACGGAGTCCCGCGGAAACCCAGCGATGGTATCGTGAAATCCTTATGTTCTGTCTGGGTGATCTCATACATCTCAAGAGTAATATCATGCGCCAGGGATGGACTGCCGCCCACAAATTGCGTGATCGCCGGAGCAGCTGCCATCGCGAAGCCGCCAAACCCAGCGGTTTCAGTGATCGTGCTGTCTCCTATGTCTGGGTTTGCATCCTGCTCAGAAAAACCCGGAAGATAGAGCCCATCCACAACGCCTGCTGGCGCGGTAAACCATCGGTCTGGCATACTGGCTATGCGAATCCCAAAATCAGTCCCGTTCCTTGCCATCACAGTCAGGATCGTGCATCCTTCCACACCTTCCGCAGGCAAAAGCATCGCTTTACCCGCTGGCATGCTTAGATTGAGGAAGAAATGGTCATTACTATTGATGAATTCAAATATTTTCGCAATATCCTCGGGATTTTTTTGTACGCGTATCAGGGAAGGCGCGATCGACCGCATAAAGAGAGAAGTACCCGCCCGATTCCGATTATGGCATTCATCACCCATATGCAGCGCCTGCGCGATCAGGTTCTTTAGATCAATTCCCCCAGGAATCTTTTCAAGCGCATTCGACAAATTCGGGTAGAGGACCTCCTCCATCCAACTAAGGCGCTTATAAACCTCCTCCCCCATACCGCCATATCGCAGCACCTTCCCCAACCCCTCATTCAGCGTTGCGTAGGCACGCACATTCCAAACAGGATTTTCAACGATAAAAACGGGCATTCTGGGTGAGACAATACCTGCCATTGGACCCACCGTTTGATGGTGATGGCAGGGTGAAAATTCAAATTCGCCGGAAGCGGCTAATTTTTCTGCTTCCTTTTCATCTTGAGTAAACCCTTCGTAGATCAACGCTCCCATCACCGCACCACGTGTAGGACCGCACATCCGCTCCCACTCTACCGGCGGTCCCGCATGTAAGATCATCCTGTCATGCATACCCGGGATAACATCTTTAGCGATACCCATTCCAACCAATACCGCTTTTGAACCCATAATGCGGTTTACCGCTTCCTGATTTGCATCTTCAATACTTATGTCAGTATCCGTGTACATAAGGTTTGGAACCACTTGCCTGGGAGGTTTCCAATCTATCTGTTGTACCTGGATATCCTGTGTTTCAAGTGAGACAGCCATGCTTTCAAGGCCCAGGTTCGCGATCTTTAGCTCCTTGCCAAACAAGTCCGAGATCTTCTTTTTATTCACATTCACTCCCTGATCTTTTTTCATGAAGTAACAACCAATCCAGCAAGCCTGGCAGACTGAGCATTGGTTTCGCATACAACCACGCCTGCTTTTTCGAGCTTTGTAATAGTTTCAGCCAAACCCTGAGAATCATCCATCGTTCCAGTGACGCAGGCAATCACTAACAGCGCTCTTCCGTGCTGGTCTGCTTCCTTTTTTGCGAGCTTGACCGCATCTCCAAGTTCCAATCCCGGATCTGGATGCGCGCCATAACCGATCATGACATCCATCACGACGACCGCAGTGGTTGGGTCACTGGCTGCCATTGAAATATATCGCGCGCGCAGATCATTATCAATCATTGGGTGAGGTCTTCCAACCGTGAACTCCTCTTCCCCCAAATCTAAAGCGGTATGAAACTGATGTGAATTCTTCTCTTTCAGATAGTTCTTTTTATCCAAGGGTGCGTTAGAAAAAATTGGTTCCTTTAGCATTTCTTTCCAGATCACCTGGGCTTCATAACAGAGCGTGCCACCAGAATATAAGCCGCGGATAAATTTTTGTCCTGATCCTAATTTTGATCTCAATTCTTGAGCCTGCGCTTGCTGTTTTTTTATTTCATTTTTTATAAATAATTGGAAATCGGGTAAATCCACGCCCATAATGGCTGCTGCCTTATACGCACACTCCTCAAGGGTATGAGTAAAATGAATGTTTCCATCCTGCGGCCGCTCAAATTTCGCTCCCAGCGTACAGATAACGCACTCTTTTTTTCCAGTTTTCAGAACATCTAGAATTTTTTCTTTCACTTCATCATCAGCCGGCTTACTGATCAGAACGATGACCTTCGTGTTCATATCTTCGATCAAGGCCTTGATGCCCGCGATGGCCATGAGTCCGCCCACATTCATACTCAGATCGCGGCCGCCAGTTCCGATTGCCTGAGAAATCCCAACTCCAAATCTCGCTAAAATCGAGCTGACCTCCTGCAGTCCGGTTCCTGCGGCGGATACGATCCCTACTGGGCCAGGCGGAAGCGCGTTTGCAAAACCCAACCCAACCCCATTGATGATTGCAGTCCCTGCCCCTGGCCCCATTAATAGAAGGCCTTGTGATACCGCATATTTTTTCAAGGAGATCTCATCTTCGATAGACACATTATCACTGAATAAAAGCACATGCAGTCCGTTCGCCAACGCATCCCGTGCTTCCCTTGCCGCGTACGCGCCAGCGACTGAGATTTCCGCAAAGTTTAATTTAAGGTCAGAGCGTACAGCACTCCGTATGGATTGAAGTTCTTTTTTTAATGATCCGGCTGCTGTTGGTGATTTATTGACCAAGTAATCATCTATTTGAGATAAGATGGCATCTACACCCTTATCTTTTTTCACTGAGATCACTAGATCATCAGCGGATGCGGATTGGGCTTCTTCCGTTAGCAAACCAGCTTGTTTTAAGAGGGCTTTGTTGGCTTCAGTTCCCATCAAAACAGCGGCATCTACAACCCCCTCGACCTTTTTTATTTCTTTTGCGGCCAGCATAAGCAAAACGGAATCATGATACTGACCTTTAATAACGCGTGTTCTAATTTCCAACGGTCCTCCAAGTCATCTTTTATTTTACAGAAGCTCCTAAATATCTTTCATTTTCAAGTGAGTAAAGATCTTTTCCGCTGTGAAAGGCGGACCTTCCATCCGAATCCCTACAGCGTCGTAAATAGCGTTCGCAATTGCGGCGATTGTCGGCACCATTGGATGTTCTCCAACACCCCTTGCTCCCCATGGACCATCGTCCTGCGGCACTTCAACGATAATCGATTCAATCCTTTTAGGCAAATCCATAGTTGTAGCAATCCGGTAATCCACAAAATTCGGGTTCTGCATTTGGCCGTCCTTAAAGATCATCTGCTCGAAAATCGTAGAACTGATCCCCTGCACGATCCCACCTTCCATCTGCGCTCGTACAAGATCGGGGTTAATTGCCCTGCCAACATCAAAAGCAGACACAGCGTGAATGATCTCTATTTTTCCAGAATCTAAGTCCACTTCAATTTCAAATGCCTGCGCGCCAGTCGTGTAATGAACCACGGCCCGTTCCCCCTGCCCGGTATCCTTGTCTAATCCTGTCACATAATTTGGCATGAATTTACCGCGCCCATATATTGGGCCACCTATCCATCCTTCAAAATTATTTTTTGGAATACCGTAAACCGCAAAGTCTTTCAATGGAATTTCGCGTTCACTTGCTTTTGATATTACTACCCCATCGATGATCTCCAGATCTTTGGCTTCTTCCCCCCAAGCCTGTGAGACGATCTCAAAGATCTGCCGGCGGGTATCCAATGCGGCTTCCTTGACCGCATTTCCCATTGACCAGGTAAGCCGGCTGGCTACTGTCTGCCATTCATAAGGGGAATAGTCTGTATCGACAGGACCTATTACACGGATAGGTTCATAAGGCACGCCCAGAGTTGCTGCGGCGATCTGAGCTGCAACTGTAAACGCTCCCTGGCCGATCTCCTGCCCTCCTACTCCCAGCAGGATCGTGCCGTCCTCATTCAGTTTTATTATCGCGCTGGATCCCGGATTTGGGGGCATGGCAGGCGCTTTCCACATTGCAGCGATGCCTTTTCCCCGGCGTTTGTTCGGAGCGCATGGCTCACTTGGCTTACCCCATTCCACCGCATGGGCAACTTTTTCGATGCATTCTTTAATCCCGGTTGGGTGCATTTTCATACCCGTCGCCAGAATATCTCCATCCTGAACCGCATTCAGCAGGCGAAACTCAACCTTATCCATCCCAATTGCTTCCGCCAGTTCATCCACACATTGTTCAATGCCTGTATGGAGCTCAGACATCCCGAATCCGCGGTAAGGGCCGCCAATTGTATTGTTGGTATACACGCAGTAGCTGTCGGCTTTTACATGGGGAATATCATAAGGACCTGTGCATGAATAACCGCCCGCCCGTGTGATATTGACGCCGTATTCTGTGGAAGCGCCCCCATCCCAGTACATCGTATTTTCAAGCGCCAGAATATTTCCATCTTTATCACAGCCCATTTTCAACTCGATCGCCAGCGCCTGGCGCACAAAATTGGTATAAAATTCCTCCTCGCGGGTCAAGCGTAGTTTCACCGGATGCCCCTTCGCTTTTAATGCGAGAGCAATAGGTAGAGCTTCCATCGTTAAACCGGCTTTGCATCCAAATCCTCCCCCTACATAATTGGCGATCACTCTGATATTGCCGGGAGACATCCCCAATGCTTTCGCAATCAGATCACGCTGGGCAAATGGGGATTGTGAACTGGACCACAAGGTTACTTTGCCAGCCCGATCAACCTTCGCAACAGCCACATGTGTTTCTAATGGAACATGCTGAATATGCGGGATGTAATATTTCCGATTCACAACTGCCGCGCAAGCGTCCCAGACTTTTTCTGGATCTCCCTTCCGGACTTTAAAATGGTTGGAGATATTGGTATCCGCTTTCGGAAAAATAAAATTTGCGACTTCATATTCTCCCAGATCCGGATGGATCAGGATCGCGTCTGGTTTGATAGCTTCATGCGGATGGAAAATCGCTGGCAGCGCTTCATATTCCACATCGATCAAATCCAAAGCCGATTCCGCGACCTCTTCGCTGACCGCGGCTACACCGGCCACCGGCTCTCCCACGTAACGGACCCGGTCGCGGGCAAAAATATGTTTATCTTTCAAGTACAACCCAATTCTCTTTGGAAAATCTGCACCAGTAGCGACAGCTTTCACTCCAGGTAATTTTTCAGCTTTACTTGTATCAATTGATTTGATCAACGCGTGCGGGTGCGGGCTGCGTTTTATGCGAGCATACAGTAAATTTCTTCCAAACTGGACATCATCTGTAAAAATCGCTGTACCGGTAGCTTTATCCTGCACGTCCACTCTCTGGACATCCTTACCGATTAATTCGGGAATATTGGTTTCAACCTTCATAGAATCTCTCCTAATTCCTGGCAGCTTTTTTTACAGCGTCGATAATGCGCTCATACCCTGTGCAGCGGCATAAGTTCCCCAACAGCGCCATTCTGATTTCTTCATCACTCGAATCAGGATTTCGCTTTAAAAGTGCGAAAGCGGAAATGAGCATACCGGGTGTGCAAAACCCGCACTGGATCGCATTCAAGTCAATAAATGCATTCTGAAGCTTCTTCATAGCCTCTTTTTCTGAAAGGCCCTCAATCGTTTCAACAGATAATCCGCTGCATTCAACTGCCAGTACCATACAACTATTAACTGGCTCTCCTTCAAGCAGGACCGTGCATGCGCCGCATTCTCCCGCCTCGCAGCCGCTCTTTGTGCCGGTCAGCGCAAGATTTTCACGAAGCATATTGAGCAATGAAAGATTGGGGGGTACATCCAAAATTTCCTTACTGCCATTTACCGTCACCTGGATTTTGATGAGTTCCATTGATTTCATACTCCTGAGAGTTATTTTTTATGCAGGATTAAAGTGGAAGATTGAGTAATTTACACGTTTCTTCAAGCCCACGCAGCGCGAGCATCCTGATCATATCCCTTCGGTATCGTGCGCTGCTGCGGATGTCATCGATTGGTTTACATGCTTCACTACAAGCTGCCGCGGCTTGTTCTAGTATGCTGTGGGTAATGGGCTGCATCCTAAGGATATCTTGCGCCAAATTCGCAAAAATCACCGTGGGAGCTACTGCCGTGAGTGTGAGCAGGAATTCATAACCAGATGGGTTGTCTTTCTTTTCATATCCAAGAACAGTAACAGCCGCGATCGCCAGGTCTCCAAATTTATTTCGGCCGATGCTTTGATACGCCCCTTTCGCGCCCGCTGGGGGGATCGGGAAAGAAATAGATTCAACGATCTCGCCAGGTTTTAGACTTGTTTTACCGGGACCTTCAAAGAAATCCTTAAGATCGACCTTGCGCTTGCCACCCGGTCCAACAATGTGCACTTTGGAGAGGTATACCAGGCACGGTCCGATCGTATCCCCGCAGGGTGAAGCATTGCATAAATTACCAACCAATGTCGCCCGGTTGCGCAGTTGATACCCGCCAACTTCACGCGCCGCATCAATCAGCACCGGATAATGTTGCTTAACTTTCGGGTGAAAAATGATCTCGTTCAATGGTACTGCCGCCCCAACGGTTAGCCCCTTTTTTGGGTCAAATTTAATGTCCCGAAACCCACCTATGGATTTCAAATCAACCAGATATTGCGGAAGGATCCTTCTATCTCTCACCTGGTTAAAACAATCAGTCCCGCCAGCGTATGGCCGGGACTGATCAGCGTGCTTATCCAGAAAATCTACCGCTTCTTTTGAAGACTTTGGTTGATAATACTTAAACTCAGGAAGTCTTGGATGTGGCTGATTCATGTATATCCTCTTTTAACTTAATAATTAAATGACGATTTCAATAAAAAACAAGTAATACCATATTTTTCATAACATACTATATGATTGGAAAACCTTTATCAAGTAGATTATGTTATGTCTTTTCTGTGAAATTGATAATGTATATTATTATAAGGCTTGAATTCAACTAGCAAGTGCAACTTTGAAAGCGTTAGAGAGGTAAGCTGCGGTAAGATAAGCGCCTCTCTAACGACTAAATCAAAGGAGCACTCATGGGAACATACGCACAGCTTAACCATATACAAAGATACCAGAT
>JAUSPC010000068.1 GCA_030655835.1 Pelolinea sp. | reverse complement strand
AACAGCATGGCCAGTTCGCTGCGGTCTTTGCGCGGGAAGAAATCATTCAAGGAAAAAGCGCCTAATTGATCAAAAGGAGGGTTCTGAGTCTGGCGGATCAACTCCATCAGATCAAGGGATGTGTCTTCCTGCCAATGATGCTCGATGATATTGGCCAGTAAAATGTGTTCCCGAGAACGCAGCGGATCAATGTCTTTCAACCCAACCAGTGTTAATAGCGCGGTAACGGTTGAAGAGATTTTTTCGCGGAGAACTTCTTCGTTTTCACCCCAATCGATATTTGGTGCTTCGAAAGAGGCAAGGATGTTTACGGGTTTTCCGGTGGTAGAGCCGGGTGTATAGATCGCTCGATCAACCGCATCTTTCATTGATTGGATATCTTTGGAACCTAAGCCCCAATCTTTGAGCCCATTCTTCCATTGCAATGCTGTTTTTTCAGCAACTTCAGATATGGATTTGTTTTCTCTTCGGGCACTATTGGCGTCTATCCAAGGAGCAAAATCATCAGGTGCAAGGTCGGGGAAGGATAATACGAGATTGGTGAGATCCCCTTTTGGGTCGACAACGATAGCGGGAATTCCCTTTAGGGCTGCTTCTTCAAGTAAACCGATACATAATCCGGTTTTTCCTGAACCAGTCATGCCTGTTACAATCGCATGGGTAGTGAGGTCAGGTGGATCGTAGGTTAGACGGTCATCAGTGATGGTGTCTTTTTTAAGATCATAGATCTTTCCGAGATAAAACGGCCCTTCTTTGCCCATTGGAAAACCACCTTCATGTTTTGATGGGTTAATTATACCCACAGGAATTATTAAGCGAACGATATTAACATAGGTATAATCAACTTTATATTATTAAATACATCTAATATGGCTATCGATTTCGTCACATACCAACTTCAAAGCCGAGGAGGAAAAGAATTCCACCTTATTAGTGGTGTGCTTGTGGAGAAAGCAGCTCGCACAACCCACCGCCACCGCCAAGGTGATCTGCTTGCAATATTCTTATCTTTTTCTGGTGACCATCGCTATCCCGATGAAGAAATCAACGAATTAGTCAGAACAGCAAGTGGAATATATTTCCATACTCAAGGGTCTGTTACAAGAGCGATCCAAAATGTGATCGAAGATCTGAATAAAAGGGTCTTGGATAGGAACTTGGATCGAGGATATGAAGGGGTACAAGCAGA
This sequence comes from Pelolinea sp., assembly GCA_030655835.1. Lineage (GTDB taxonomy): Bacteria > Chloroflexota > Anaerolineae > Anaerolineales > Anaerolineaceae > Pelolinea. Next base: position 8,432 of record JAUSPC010000068.1, on the reverse strand, counting down.
TGGCTCTGTAAATGTGTCAGTTCTTCATAACGATTGGCTGTTCATGGGGCAGGTAGGAGATGCACACACGTACACAATTGGCAGCGACCGATTTGAGCGGTATGGAGAAGATGGTGAATCCATAGAAAAATTAGGGAGAAGCAAAAGGATCCAACCCCGGTTGTATCAATGTGAACTGCATACTGACGATCTGATCCTGATGAGTCCCCAGTCGCACGCGTCTTGGAAAGCATATTATTTGTCAGGTAGCACAGAATTGACGATGTCCCAGGTGAAGCGCAGACTTCAAAATCAACTTATTAAAGATTTTTCTGTCCTTGCGATCAAAGCTGAGGAAGGAAACGGCAAAGTACGGGCGGAGGAATGGGAAATCGAAATAGACACACCTAACCTCGAAGAACAAAAGGAACCCATACAGGATTATCCGAAAACCGAGATTGAATTAAGTAAAGGGTCCTTACCGATCGAAGCTGATCCGAGGCCGGACATACATATAGAAAATAGTAGGACCAATCTGGAAAAAACTTTACCTACAACAGAAGAAGAAACTCCTGAAAATACTGAAATCCTGGTGACCGTTGGTGAAACCGAACAATTTCAACCTGAGCAATTTGGAGTAATTAAAGGAACAAAGGAAACAGAGGATCAACCGAATAAAATATTAATTGCGCTTGCAAGAGGTTGGATGCGCGGGAAAACCCTGCGTGCCAAACTGCAATTATTCTTTCGACGCATCCAGAGTAAGGTTGTACCAGAGAGATCTAAGTCTCAAGATGGGGAATCTTATACGTGGATGGTTGTCGTGGTAATAGCTATTCCATTGATATTGATCTTTTCATCCTTAACAATTTACTCCCGCTTTGGGAAAGAAGAACAATATAAAATATTTTTCGATGAAGCGCAAGGTAAGCTATTGTTAGTGGAAGACGAAAGTGATCCGGTTAAGCAACATGCACTTTGGAAAGAGATATTAACACTGTCTACGCAAGCAGAGGAATATCTGGTAACGAATGAATCACGCCAACTTTTCCAGGAAGCGCAAACGATTGTTGATAATATGGACCTCACTGCCCGGTTGGAATTTAGGCCAGCATTGACCCAATTCTTTCCAGAAGGCTCATCCATCAGCAGCATCAAAGCGAGTTCTTCTGGCGTATATTTATTGGATAGTAATTCAGGGAATGTATTACGGATCTATTTAAATACGAAAGGTTTTTATCAGCTGGATGAAGAGTTCCGCTGTACCCCCGGAACATATGGCCCGGCAACAGTTTCAAAATTAGTTGATTTTGTTATTCTTCCAGCGAACAGCGAGAATTACAAGATCATGGCATTGGATCGAGAAGGCAACTTGGTATACTGCCAACCGGGAGAACCGCCTGATTCGCGCGCATTAACGACCCCAACAGGGGGTTGGAGTGAGATCATCGGTACTGTGTATACAAACGACATCCTATATGTTGTAGATGCCGGAACCAGCATGGTCTGGATATATAGAGGAAATGAAACAGACAATACAAATATGTCAGGAATCGTTTTCACGGAGAGTCCGACACCATTCTTTGATGAGGATATCCCTGATCTAGTTGGAGCTATTGATGCTTCAATTAATGAGGAGGATCTTTATATTTTACATGATGACGGGCATATGACGATTTGTCAGTATAGTTTGTTAAAGGATGTGAAATTAACTGAATGTGAAGATCCAGCACCATTCACGGATAACCGTGTTGGAAGTGGAAATAAGAAACCGTGGATCTTTATGGGAACGAATTTTTTAGGGTTGGAACAGACTCGGTTTTCTAACGCATCCTTGTATCTACTCGATGGTGTCAGCAGTACTTTATATCAATTTAGTTACCAATTGAATCTGGAACGCACTCTAAAACCGCAAGCAAACCGTAATTATCCCATGCCCACAAACCCTCCGAGTGGATTTGGAATAACCCCGGATAAGGAAGTCTTTATCGCTTATGGGAACCAGCTGTTCATAGCCCCTATGCAATAAGTTTTTTTTAGCCGAATCTTTAGGCGATTGTGCGGCCAGGTATTGATGACCATGTTCTTTTACACCCCCGCATGTCGAGCAACGATTATTCCGAATTGAGTATTATCCATCATTTAAATTAGAGGGCAACGCTATACAGGGTAATTTGTACTCCAGTTGCGACCGCTCATCGGACCTTATCAGCGTTGAAAAAGGGATGTGCCTTAGGGAAATTGATCTCCAACGCACCTGATTAAATACGGCTGCTTGAAAAACACTGTACCAATCCAGATCAGTATGACCTTACATGGGATATATACGAACGCCAGGTTGCCCGATGATGTCTACATGCGGATTCTCAATCACTCGGATCAACCGCCCAGTATTTACACTTTGTGGTTGATCGAGACGAACATGCATGGATGCCACGACAATATCCATCTTAATAAGCATGCTATTTGAAATGTCAAGATCACCATCCGGAGTGTTACTCACAGAAGCATGTTAATATGGAGATGTATTCCACGCGAAACACTATAATAAAACAAGAAAAAAGACAGGTTGAGTATGAATATGAATAAAAACATAAACATTGATACCGTTAAAACACCAACAATAATACTCAATGATGAGCAAGCTAAAAAGAATCTTCACAGGATGGCGGATAAAGCAGTCTCAAAAAATATTCGATTTCGACCGCATTTTAAAACGCATCAGTCTGCAGAAATTGGCGAGTGGTTCAGAGATGTGGGTGTTTCTGAGATCACTGTCTCATCAGTCTCTATGGCTGAATTTTTTGCCGACAATGGCTGGAAAGACATACTTATCGCTTTCCCAGTTAATATTCGAGAAATTGAAAGCATTCGCACGCTGGCTGAACGCACTCATCTTGGACTCCTGGTTGATATGGAAGAAAGTATTAAAAGGCTGGGTGAAGAGATTACGAATGAAATTGATATTTGGATCAAGATTGACACCGGGATGAGAAGAGCAGGTGTGTGGTGGGAAAATGATGTGGTAGTCGGAAAGTTGATAAAACTGATCGATCAGTTTCCAGAATTACGGTTAAGAGGGTTATTGACGCATGCGGGACAGACTTATCATGCGAGCTCAGGGAATGAGGTCTTGGATCTGTACCAAAAAAGTAATTTTCGAATGAATCAACTAAGGGATCATCTTGTGGAAAAGGGTATTCGGAATTTGGAAGTATCTGTCGGTGATACACCGGGATGCTGCCTGAGTGATGATCTTGGGCTGGTCGATGAGATCAGGCCCGGGAATTTCCTGTTCTTCGATGCAATGATGCTGCAATTAGGTGTTTGCCGCCCTGATGAGATCGCGGTTTGTGTCGCCTGTCCAATCGTATCTTCTTATGAGCGCAGACAGGAGATTGTGATCTATGGCGGCGCAGTCCATTTATCGAAGGAAACTATTGAAAATAGCACTCCACCTGTATATGGTTATGCTGCTTTTTCTCCAGATTCCGCAACCTGGGAGATAAATCCAGCAAATTACGTGAGATCATTATCACAGGAACACGGGGTTGTGAGATTATGCGAAGATGAATTTAAAAAAGCAAGAATCGGTGATTTGATCTATATTATCCCTGTCCATTCATGTCTTGCGGCCGAAGCATTGGGTAAATATGTGACCCTAGGAGGGGACATGATCAAGACGCGAATGGAGGGTGTTGAAAAACAAGTTTCATGAAGAGAAAAACCTCATTTTGCGGTCGTATATGGTGGTTTTTTACATAAAAATATGTTGCATTTGCTTATTAATGTGACTTTTTCAACACCCTCGAATGTGCTAATTATCACAAACCCACGATGGTGATGGGGACTGGAATAAAGGTGATTATAAAGATAAGGATAGCCAGATACCCGAGCCATTTTTGTTTAGGATCTAATTGTGTAACCTGATCGAGGGGTTCGGCATAGCGGCGGCCTAAGAAGAATAAAATGCTTGCCCACAACCACCAGCCTTTCCAGAATACCCCCAACAATGCCAACCCGCCGATAATGATCGGAAAAACGATCTGGGCAGTTTTCTTTCCAAATACTGTTTGGAATATATGCCCGCCATCCAATTGACCAACTGGCAACAAGTTTATAGCGGTAACAAACAATCCAGCCCAGCCCGCCCATGCGACCGGGTGGAGCATCACATCCTGTACCCCCCAAGGGAATGGTGTTGCTGTAAAAAAATACTGAATCCAATTTGCAGTGATGCTTAACCCATTTTGAGAAGTAATTTGGGGCAGCAGTTTACCAAAAGATATGTATTTTAATAGCAAGTATAGTAGGGAGCTGCCTTCCATTTGTAGGCCAGCAGCACTCTCGACAGCAAGAGGAAGGGGATGTACTTCTGATAAATTCAATCCGATTAGGAGAACGATTATTGAAATAAACAAACCACTTAGCGGTCCGGAGATGGCAATATCAAACAGCACTCTCTTATTGCGGGGGATTGAGCGCATATTGATGAAAGCGCCCATTGTCCCGAAAGAACTAAATGGAAAGGGAATGAAAAAAGGAAGGGTTACATCGACACCATTCTTTTTTCCTGCAAAATAATGCCCAAATTCATGTGCGCTCAAGATCGCTAAAAGAGATATCGCAAATGGCCAACCACTTGTTACCATAGTCCAAATTATTTGGATTGTACTGCCTGATAGATCGCCTTCGTATTCATACAAACCACCGGTAAAAAGAACACTCAACACAGTGAGTAGAAACATGATGAGGTTCAACTGAGGGCGATTCTTGGCTTTTTTTGTGATCTTTGGCAATAAGAGCAGCGTTTGACTACAGCCATCCTGCCGCAGTATAGGCATTAGATCATATGCATCAAGCGCATCGGCGATCTGATTAAAACCAGTTTCGCTGTCAGTTTGCTTAAGAGATCCGTTATAGCGGGTAATAAATGGCTGTTTTGTATCACCATACGTGATGGCGTCTATCGTAAAAAATTGCCCGATCAAGGCATCCAAGTCAGTTAAATTATGGTCTGATTGCATTGTTTTCTTTCCATTGATGATTTATTAGGCGGGGATGGATGGGAGTCGAACCCACCGCGGCCTGCATAACAGCCCGCCACCGATTTTGAAGACCGAGGAACCCACCGGGACTCAACCATCCCCATCACCATAAGGATAATCGACAAGAAATCGTTTGTAAAGTATTGTATTTCCAATAATTCATTATTTATAGCAAAATTCGGTTAGCAAACAATTTCCATTAAAATATTATCCAATCGTAAATGATATAATATGTGAACTTTAAAACAATTACAAAAAGGAATAAGATATGAAGATAGCTTTTATCACTGATGATGGTGTGACAATTTCTCAGCATTTTGGCCGAGCAGGGAAATATCTGGTTGTTGAAATAGAAGATGGAAAAGAACTTTCCCGTGATATGAGGGATAAACTGGGACACACGCATTTTCGTCAAGCTGAACCGGCGCACAACCATGCTGAAAATCAAGCCCATAACAACCCGGCCGATCATTCCAAACATGTTCAGATGATGGACGCGATCGAAGATTGTGATGTGGTGGTATGTGGGGGGATGGGCAGAGGGGCTTTTCAGAGCATTGTTTCGCTCGGAAAAGAAGTATTTATGACTAATACAGACGATATTAACAATGCATTGAAGGGTTATTTAGCAGGAGAATTACAGAATATGTCTGATTTGATACACTGATCTTGCCAGTGACAGAAATATTATAAATATTAATAATTCCATGGATAAGAACATACCACTATATTATTGAATAAAAAAGCCTTCTAAAAAGAAGGCATTTCTTCTTATTGTTATTCTGAAAGCTGAACCGTCATGGGGGTTAGATTCATAAGGTTTTCAGATACGGGGCATCGCCTGTCAACTTCTTCCAAAAACGCCTCTTTTTCTTCTTTGGTCAGATCCGCATCTACTTTAACTTTTACATTGATAGATGTGAATCCAGCCCTTTCATTCATTTCCTGTCCTCTTAGAACATCCAGGTTAATATCTCCGGTTATTTCAACCTCAACTCCACGCAGTTCGATCTTCTGTTGACCGGCAACAATTTTAGCGATTGTGACCAGGCAGCCCCCCAGTGCTACAAATATGTAGTCAAGGGGAGAGGGACCAGAATCAGTTCCTCCCAATGCCGCAGGTTGATCCACGATCGATTCGTGTTTTCCTGACATTGTTTTTACTGCCCAGCCATCTGGGCCGGATGCTGTTACTTTGACTGTCTTCAATGATGCCATTAATCTTTTACTCCTTAGAAATTATTGTATTTAGATACGCATGTATCATTAATTTGCAATTATATTATAAATTGCATATGAAATTTTAAGCATTAGAAGAATATAAAAACATAAATTTATAAATACTTTAGAAAACAACTGGAATGAGATTATAGAAAATAGGTTGTGCAGTCAAGATCACATTGGCGAGCAGTATTCCAATTAACCATCCTGCAAAGATGTCTATCAGATAATGAACCCCTAAACTTACGCGCGCAAAACTGACGCAGATCCCCCAAAAAAGAACGATCCATCCCAATTGAGGCAAGCCTAATCCAAAACACATAAACGCGAGCATCATCACGCGAGCTGCGTGGCCGGAAGGAAATGAATGTGGATCAGCATTTCTATAAACCGCCCCCCAATCACCCTCGGGACGGCGGCGTTTGATGAGAAATTTTAATGCGATCACAAACACTGCTTGAATAACGATTGCTCCCGCGAAAAGGGCTGAATAGGTGTGCCAGATCCCACTGGAAAAGAGCCAAATGAGCAGAAAACCGATCTCAAGGAACCATGAATCGCCAGAATGCGCGAAAAACATTGCGGATTTTCTTAGGAGTATCTTGTCTTCCGGTAAGAAAAGATATTGTGATAAATTTTGGTCTAATTCTAAGATCTTTTTTATCATATCTGCTTTGTTATCATTTTTTTATCAAGAGGGTAATTATACTCACCGCTTCCTTTTTTGAGAAAAGAATCTTGCATTTTAGATCTTAAATCCATTGTCCAAGTTCATTTAAAAAAAGTTTTCAATTAGAAATTGAATAATACGTTAAAAACGTTTAGTCTTAAATACCTAAATATTTTTCATAGCGTAAAAAAAGTGCGACCAAGAAAATTATTAGGAATCTTGACTAATTACACCATCAAGAGAAATTCGTAAGAAATACTGAAAGTTTAGGATCTATTTATTAGATACCAGATCAGTTCCGCTTAATTTCTCAATTATCCCGATAACCGCCGAGTTGTCCATTTCTCCCATACCCATTTCTAACATCGCGCTAAAGAGTTGAGTGGTTGTGGCGGTGAGAGGGAGGGGGATACCATATTCGCGCGCTGTGTCCATGACAATGTTGAGATCTTTAGACTGCATGAATGCTCTAAATCCAGGTTCCCGCAGTCCGCTAAAAAGCCGCTGTGGTTTGTTGTCAAGCGCCCAACATTGAGCAGCTCCACCTCGGATTGCTTCAACGACTTTTTCTGGATTAGCACCTGCTTTTTGGGCGAGAATAAGCAACTCTCCCATCGCGACCATTTGAGCGGCAACCATAATTTGATTTGCCGCTTTGGCAATCTGGCCAGCTCCGCTTTCTCCTACGTGGGTGATGATTTTTCCCATTGCATTAAATATTGGAAGAACTTTTTCGACAGCCTGTTCAGGGCCACCGATCATGATCGCAAGAGTACCATTTTTAGCGCCAATGTCTCCACCGCTGACCGGTGCATCTAAACAGGAAACGCCCGCCTTCCCAAGTTCATCAGCTATCATACGCGCTGTTGCGGGTTTGATGGTGGAATTATCAACAAAGATGAGGCCATCATGTGCTCCATCGATAATTCCATTCTTTCCCAAAGCGACCTTTTCGACATCTGGTGAATCTGGTAAGTTGGTAAAGATGACATCTACCTGTTTGGCTACATCGGCTGGATTCTCCGCGGAAACAGCTCCTTCTTTGACCAACTCTTCCACAGCCTCGCGACTTCTGTTGTGCGCAACCAAAGGGAAACCGGCACGCATAATATTTTGAGCGATCGGTTTACCCATTAATCCTAATCCAATATATCCAACTTTTAGCATGATAGCTCCTTGCATAGTTACATAATATGAAATTTATTAGTCTGATCCAATGGAAATATTATCACAAGGTACAATTGTAAATTAGGAAAAAACATGGCACATAACCACAATCATAATCATAACGAAGATAATCTCAAATTGGCATTCTTTTTAAACCTCGGTTTTGCAATCGCAGAAGTAATTGGGGGATATTACACAAATAGTATTGCGATCATCGCGGACGCCCTACATGACATTGGGGACAGCGTAACCCTGGCGATCTCCTGGAGATTGGAAAAACTGGCAAAGAAAGAGGGGGATGAGAAATATTCATATGGATATAAACGATACTCACTCCTGAGCGCGTT
>JAUSPC010000066.1 GCA_030655835.1 Pelolinea sp. | reverse complement strand
TTCTGTATTTTGCTCACTGCTGGTTTGGTTTTCTATTAGTAACATATCCCCATCAATTTTTTCCAAAACAAAAAAAACGAAACATTGTCATTGTAGCTAATAAGATATTCACCATCTAGATCTTCTTCCATCACTGCACTAACAGCGACAGGCAATATCCATGAAAATATCTATCTAAAAATGATACAAAATTAGAGGGTGTTGAAAAAGTCACATTAATGAGCAAATGCAACATTTTTTTATGTAAAAACCACTTTATACGGCAGCAAAATAAGGCTTTTCTCTTCATGAAACTTGTTTTTCAACAATCTCCAACGTAGGCTTGATAACCTGATATACTACGTATATCACTCAAGTAACCAAATAAATTTAGGTATTTATCATAAGATATTAATGGAGACTGAAAATGAAAAATAGAAAAATTCTAGCTTTGTTGGTTTGTTTTACGTTAATATTATCCGCCTGCGCTCAAGAAACTGCTCCTTCATCGTCCGCTTCAGCAATAGAGGAAGAGCCATTAAACTCTCCTATCACAAAAGAGGAAGAAGAACCTTTAACAACTTCAGACACGGAATCCGCACCCGGAGATGTTACAGAGCAGTTTGAAATTTTCAGTCCTTATGAAGCTTTAAGTGAAAAAGAAATAATTCATTTGGGCGCTGATGGGTTTTCTGGCAGCGATGAAGAAATCGCCCGATCAATCCTGGATTGGCAAAGGCAGCACATGCAATATATTGGCGATCCCAGACAAAAGCCAGACATATCTCATCCAATGCGCTGGAACTATTTTCTTCCCGGCATTTTTCCTGTGAGCGAGATGATCCAGGAGAGAGTTCTTGACAATGGATTGATATACGGTTTATGCTGGGATTACGCGGCTATTTATAGTGCCATTGCAAATTATTACGGATTGGAAACCCGGGTAACCGCGTTTAAAGTATACATGTCAGATACAAATCCTTCAATCGATAAATCAACAGCAAATGGTATGGGGCCTGATGAATTTGAGGCCATGAAACCCCTGTTAGAACGGCACGAATTATCGTTAAGTTATGATCAGATTTCACGTGCTGCCAGGGAAACATGGTCACATTATCGAGCAGAAGTTAACATCGAAGGAAAATGGACAGCATTTGATGGTGTCCCCTCGATCAGCGATGAGTATGCTGATGATGTAAATTATGATGTTGCACCTTGGGATGAAGGCTATGATCCAGATTTGTTATATAAAGAAGGTTCATTTGGAAATAATGGTATGCCGCCACAAGCGTCAAATGCAGTAGATCTGCACGCCTTATCTGAAATGCTCGCCTCTGCACCAGCACCTGGGTACGAAGGGATCACAGATGCCGCCGGCAATCCAAACCGCGCTGCTTCAATGGAAGATTTATTAGCCGGCAAAGGGCTTGTTCCTTATTTTCAGGACACGGAAAAGATCAATGGCTTCTTGAAAAAGACTATAGAAAGTGATGAAATTCGTATTTTATACGAGGAAGGTACTGGCAAAAAATTCTATTGCATTGCTGATGAGATGATTTACACAATGGAAGAGATAACGGCTGAAGAATATATACCCCTCTATAACGCTCTAACGGGGGAAGAAATGACTGAAGAGGAATTCTTAACGTACGTCCAGTAAACTACTGGCCCCTCTCCTGGTTATTAAATGATTAATGACTTTTCAAACATAAATTGCTTTTACGGCATGTTAAACACGAGTATTTTGTTTAGATAACAATTCTCGAAAAGTTATAAATAAGAAAAACACCTCCTGTACCTATTGTACGAGAGGTGTTTTTCTTTCGTTTCATGTTTATAGGGGTCAGTCCAAGCGATCATAACCAATATTAAATTTGATAGTCGGCAGGAAATACGTCTACCGAGTCTATTATGCCCGTTCCCGGGAGTAAGGCTCCCCTAAAATAATTCCAATGAAACAAGAAGGATCATTACAGAGTTGTTGGAGGATTACAACTTCTTCCGCTCCCATATCGTTATCGAGAATAAAACCTCGTATGAATTTTCCTTTAATCTTGCAAGTGTCTATTTATAAGTGGTACTAATTTTTTGGGCGTGGCAGTGAGCACATTAATAAGATAATTTATGAGATATCAAGCAAATATTAAATGACAGCTTGGATGGATCGATTATGTAACATCTTTTCTGTAAAATTGATAACAGACCCCTTTTTATTTTAACTAGTTTTCTAATCCGTCTCCATTCTCAAATATAATCTGCCATATTCCCATTCTTCAATAACTTCCATCAAAATAGCTGAAATCAAGCGCAAGCATGACTGCTCATTTGGAAATACACGCACCACCCGTGTGCGCCGTTTGATCTCCTGACTCAACCGTTCCAGATAATTGGATGTACGCAATCGCCGTTGATGTTCGCGTGGAAAGGAGAAGACAGTAAAGCCTTCCGGTATATTGATCTCCATCCAATCCGCCAGCTTGGGGGTGATAACTGCATATTTGTTTACCGCTTTTTTCAGATACCTCTGTGCTGTCTCCCGATCAGGAGCATTGAAGATGGTGCGAATATCCTCTGCAGCCTCCTTG
>JAUSPC010000063.1 GCA_030655835.1 Pelolinea sp. | reverse complement strand
ATCTGTCCAACTTAAGGGGTGCATTACATCCTTTTAATTTTAGTTTTACAATCACTATCTTACTTAATGATGGTTAACGGAGAATAGCAGATTTGTTAAGAGCAGGTTAAGGAGATTAGTTCCTTTAATATAAAGGAATGTTGAAAAGAATTTTACTGCCAAGCGCCGGTGTACTTTCTGCCCAAATCTTTCCGCCATGGCTTTCAACAATATGCTTTGAAATGGATAATCCTAAGCCGGTTCCATGGTTTGAACGAGAGGGATCAGCTTTATAAAATCTTTCAAAGATGCGTTCGATATCTTTATGAGGAATACCTACTCCGGTATCTTTGACGAAAAAGATTACGGTATTGTTTTCATAATAAGCAGATGATTCTATTTGTCCACCAGGAGGAGTGAATTTAATGGCATTATGAATAATGTTAACCAGCACACGGCCTATTCGAAGTGGATCTACATTAATTTTTGGTAGATCATCATTACATTGATAAGACAATGACAGGCCTGCTCTTTCCGCTTGCATTAACATTCTTTCACAGTTTTTATTTATCAAGTCGCATGGTCTTACCCATTGTTTCTCTAGTGGTACTTTGCCAGATTCGATCCGCGAGAGCTCCAGCAGCTCTTCTACCATTTGGGTCAGGTTATCAACTTCCCCATCCATACGGTCAACAAACATTTTCGCCGCGGTAGGATCCTCAAGAGCACCTGTTTGAAGTGTTTCTGTGATGAGTTTTAAAGACGTTAAAGGCGTGCGTAGTTCATGGGAAACATTGCTCACAAAATCTCGGCGAACGATTTCAAGCTGGCGCATCCGGGTTTGATCTTGAAATATGAACAGAATATTTCCCGGCATTTCAGGATCAAGAGGTGTTGCGATACATTGAATAAATGATTTTTGGGGTGATGTTTCAAAATAGGTCATTTCCTGATGTTTTGAATGTATACATTTCTCCCATAATTCATTTATTTTATGATTTCTAAGTGCTTCCGCTAAAGAATTACCGATTATATTTTCATGATTAGGAGAAAAAATATGTTTAGCAGATGTATTAATTAAAGAAACATTTCCAGCTATATCGGTTATGATCACACCATCGTTCATGGTTGAAAGAATTGATTTGAATAATTTTTTATCAGCGGCGAGTTCAGATTGAATATCTCTATTTTTGTTTTGCTTCTTTTGGGAGGCAATTAGAATTTTCTTGATCTCTGAGGGTAAGAATTTAGAAGAATAAAGAATAGCATCTAATTTCGAAGGGTTATCTAGGTAATCCGCGATCTTATTGAGCGGCCGAGAATATCGGGAGGAGATAATATATGAAAACAAGAAGGAAATTAAAATAGAGAACGTAAATGGAAATATTATTCGACCTGTTAAAAGAGAATCCGTTTGGATAATGTTGAAAACAGATAATATGCTTAAAACAGAAGCAACAGTTATTAGTGAAAAAAGGAATATGAGCCAAAAAAGCAAACTACGCATTTAATCTAGCCTTCAAACCGATACCCCACGCTTCTAATGGTGATTATCCGCACGGGGTCAGCGGGATTGTCTTCAATTTTCTCCCGCAGCCAGCGTACATGAACATCAACTGTGCGACTGCCACCGAAATAATTCCATCCCCACACATCTTTGAGCATTTTTTCCCGGGATAATACATGTCCCTTGTGATTGGCTAGATAAAGCAAGAGATCATATTCCTTAGGTTTCAGGTCCAACGGCTGGTCATCAATTTTCACTTCATGGCGTGTTTCATCAATGATCAGGTTGTTGAATTGTAAAATGATGTTCGTTGCATCTTCCTGGGTATTCAATGATTGCATCGAATGTACTCTTCGCAACAAGGCTTTTACTCTGGCAATTAATTCCCGCATGCTGAAGGGTTTTGTTAAATAATCATCCGCACCTACTTCAAGCCCAACTACTCGGTCAATTTCATCGTCGCGTGCGGTTAACATCAGGATTGGTACGTTCATATCTTTACGGAGAATTCGACAGACATCAAATCCATCTAATCCGGGAAGCATGATATCTAAAAGAATGAGATCGGGGTTGATTTCCTTTGCTTTATCTATCGCTGCTTGGCCGTTATTTGCAGTATCCACTTCATACCCTTGATGCTTAAGGTTATACACAAGGGTTTCTTGGAGAACGGGTTCATCTTCAACAACTAATATTTTGTCAGCCATTTTTTACTACTATTTGCTTAATCATATCAACAAACTGTTTTGCGATAATTTTTCGATCAAAATTCTGTTCAAGATATGTTTTACCTCGTGAGCCCATTTTTTCCATTTGATCGCGTTCGTTATACATCCGGATTGCCGTGTCTGCAAAAGCATGTGGGTCACCCGGTTGGCAAAATAAACCGCAGCCGGCAGATTCAACCACATCTCGAATAACTCCATCAATGGCTAATAGAATTGGTTTGCCAACTGCCATATAATCAAACACTTTATTGGGGAAAGTCGTTTTATATAATTCGATTGGTTTTAAAATGGCGACACAGACATCCGATGCCAGTAAATATTCAGAGATCTCGTTTTTTGGGACAGGATCAATAAACTCTACATTGGTCAGGTCCAGTGATTCTGCCAAGACAATTAGGTTGTTTTTTTCTTTCCCATCGCCTATAAAAACAAATTTTATTTTATTATTGGGTTCAATGAGCTTGGCTGCCTGAATGATAACCGGAAGATCATTAGACATGCCATGAGCCCCAGCGTACAGAAAGACAAAGTCTTCTGACCAACCCAGTTTTTTTCTTGAAAGTTCGGGATTGACTGTAATAAAAGCATCAGGGTCCGCTCCGTTTGGGATCAATGAGATGTTCGCTCCACCTTTGGTTTCAATATGGTTAATAAACCCTGGAGAATTGACAATTAGTTTGTCGGCTCTGTGATAAAGAAATCTTTCCAGCCAAAGAGATAATCTGATGAGTATCTTATTGTTAAGCACTCCAACCGCCACAGCGAAAGCTGGCCATAAATCTCTGACCTCGAGGAGAAAAGGGATTCTTTTTAATTTTGAAATGATCCATGCGGTAAAACTTTGAAAAATTGGAGGGGATGTTCCCCAGACCAGATCCACTTTCTTAATTTTTAATGAAATTATGAAAGAAGAGACCATAAAAGAAATAAAACTAAATAAACGGTGAATGAAACTCTTATGCAGAGCTGGATACGTATAAGCCCGATAGATTGTAATCTTACCTTCCATATCAAATCCAACATCGCGGTTTTGATTTTTTTTACCAGTCAAATAACTGACCGGGCTGGCGATGATGCTGACTTTATGCCCTGATTCAGCAAGAAATCTCGCAAATTCGTGATGGCGAGTGCCACCGGGTTCATTGATTGCGGTAAATGCTTGGTGAATAAGTAGGATATGCATATGATGATTTTAATTGATTTAAGAAAATGTGAATTTTGATGTGATCGAGATCGGCAATTTCTTTTCGATTGAAAACAAAATAGAATATGCGGGAATTTTCACCCCATAGGTGGGGGAGTACCAACCCAAGAGAGGTTCATCTCTTCCTTTTCCTAAAACCGCAATTCCTTCATAAAATAAATTAGATATTCCCAAAAATATATCAGACTCAGTAGAGATTTGTAAGTCGATTGACCCGAAGGGTGCTGATATTGAAAATAAGCCATTCTTGTAGTCTAATGGCCAATTCGGGAGCAGCCAATGAAGTTTTGTACTAAATTTTTCATCTGTTGATTTTGCCCCATAAATAAGATCTGAAATTTCCCAATTCGTATTGGAAATTTTATTAATTGTGCGGCGGTGGACTGCGTTCATTTTTCTGTATCCATAATGTTCCGCGCAGATCATGTTTTCATTGCTTTCTAAGATTTTTGCTTGCGCCCAATCCAACCATAAAAATCGTCCACCACGCACCATTTGGTCTTTTCCATTGATAGTTACTGTGTTGTGCACAAGTGATCGAGCCAACCCATTGTCCCATGGGGTATGGGCATTGTATTGAAAAGTCCCGGGATCGAGCGTGATATTGTGTCCTTGATACCAAAGATCAACATGCAGCTGATCTGCATGCGCTGGCCGCGAAGTGTATTGAACGGCACGCAGAGAGGCCCAGGATTCTTTATTTCCTATTCTGGTAGCTTCTTTGGGAACAAGCAGATTTGGCTTTTCTTTTGTCAGGATACCCAACCACAATGACAAGTCGTCCCAATCACCAGCCAGCAGAGCTGGTTCCTTCGCGAATGCACGACTTGCGGCACTTAAGATCGGCTGATAATCGTCATACGGGGCCGAACTGAAGGGAAGAATATGCGATCCATCATTATGTCCAAGATTTGACACCCTGCCGGATATATGATCATATTGACCAACAAGCCAATTTACCGCAAGAGAAAGTCTTTCTTTGGTTTTTTGACCCAATTTCCGGCCTTTTTCTAACAAGAGAGTATTCATCCATAGGGCAAGCATAAGCATCATGCGGTGGTAATTGGTCGAATGCTGGATATATTCTCCGTTGTCTGCTATCTGGTTTTGAATCGCTTGATTGAACCATTTCAAACCATAACGTTCCCACTTTTTTGCATGTGGGTGGTTTGAAAGGAAAATTCCCGCGGTATATAAACTAACAGCTTCTGAGATGAGATGGTTGTTGTTTTGCGCCTTCGCATAAGCAAGAGTTGGGGGGATTCGATCTGCGTGGTCAGCTATTGACCTCAAGAGGATCCTTTTCCGTTCATCGGTGAGTGATCTTGCATCCTCCATAAGATTGAATGAAATGATCAACGCAATCAACCTAAGGGCGACCTCCTGTGCGGATTCCCAATTTGGGCCTAAATTTAGTGGATTTTTTTCATTGAATTCTGAAAAATATTTCCAAAAGTATTGTGCGTATTTACCCTCGCGTGTCAGGTAATATGCTTGGGCAAGTTTTATTGCCCAGGAGAACCGAGCCGGTTCCCAAATAAACTTGATATCCACGGGCTCAGATCCCTCAATTGGTAATCTCCCACAGCTCCAATGTTGTAATGCAGATCTAGGTGAGAGATCAATTGCGGTATTAGTCATACCGAAAAGCTGGAAATTCCCTGTTAATATTTCATCGGCTTGTTTAATTGTCTGTGGGATATATTTTTCTAAGGAAACTGAATCTTTATTCGGCCAAAAAGCAAATATGACAGGTTCAAATAAATTATCAACTAAGCGATCGTTAAGGCTATTTCTCCGAGTTAGTAATCGAAAAAAACCGAACTTGAATACACATTGATAGTAGAGATAATTCAGATTTTCGTACAAATTTAATTGAGTAATCGCTTTTAGAATTTGAACGAGTCGAGAAGCCATTAGTGGATCAGTTCGCCTGGATAAATTCTTCGATGTTGACAGGTTGTCCGGTTCTCAGAGACTGGTCGCAGCCGAGAGTGACATAAGCGGTGGAGATCAATTCTGAATATGAAATAGGTGGTTCGCCTTTCTGTGTGATGGTTTTAACAAATGCATTCAAAGAGGCGGTATGTCCTTTATCCTGCGTGAATAAGGCTCGCTTTTTATCAATTGATTTTCCAAATAACTGCAATTTTCGAAAATCATCCAGAATTCCCGTTTTACCTTCGCAAAATACTTCCAGATACTCTTTTCCAAGTGCTTTATTTCCATTTGATAAATACGTTATCGTACCAATTGACCCGTCAGGAAACATGAGCGTGATGAGGAAATTATCATTTGTGTATTTTCCTAAATTTGGAAGAGATCGCGTTTGCACACTTTCGGGGGTCTGCCCAAAAAGGAAGATCAAATAATCAATGAAATGGCAACCTTCACCGATCAGGCGTCCGCCCCCTTTTAATGGGTCATGCAGCCAATGAGAAGTGGGTATAAATCCTGCGTTTACTCGATAATTAGCGTACATCGGTTCTGTGCGGTTTGAAAAAAAAGATTTTAGATGTTTCGAAAAAGAAGCAAAGCGACGATTAAAACCGACAGTTAAATACGGATGAACCTTTTTTTGTAATTCGGGAATGATGGTTATTAATTGCTCTTTGTTTAACGCCAATGGTTTTTCGCAAAAAACATGTTTTCCTGAGTGAAGGCAATCCTTTACCAGGCGGGCATGGTCATCGTGTTGGGTAAGAATGGCAACAAGGTCAATGTCTTTATTGTTGAGAATAGACTCTTCGCTGGAACCAGCAAACGAAAATCCAAATTTCCGCGCACTGTGTTGGGCGTTTAATCCCTTTACTGAAACAATACCATTCAAAATGATATTCGGATTATTCTTTAAGGCGGGTAAGAAAACTGCATTTGCATAATTCCCTGCGCCGATCACGCCAACATTGAGTTTACCGTCGACTATTAAGGCGTGGGAATTTGAAAAGGAAACAATACTTTCTTTTTTCTGCTGATCTTCTTGGTTTGGATAGGTGATGATAACGCCAAGGTAATTCGTGGTCTGTTCTCCAGTAATAAGCGCGTACGCATCTTGAGCGTTACTGATTGGAAAATGATGGGTAATTAGTGGAGTTACGTTCATTTCTCTTCGACTTAAGAGCCCCACAATGGCTTCCAAATTTCTTCCCTCTGTCCACCGAACATACCCAAGCGGATAATCTGCCCCATCTTCTTCATACGTATGGTCATAGCGTCCTGGGCCGTATGATCGAGCTACTTTAAAGGTCAATTCTTTCTCATAATATAATTTTCTGGGAATATCCAATCCAACTGCACCAATGGCGATTACATTAGCGCGATCTCTTGCAATCTCACCCGCCACTTCAATTGGTTCATCCGAGGAAGTATCCGCACAGATGAAAATGTGGTCAAATCCTCGCCCTTTAGTTAAAGACGCATAATTTCCGTGAACAAATTCATTTGAGAAAGCCTGCATACCGGTTTTCTCTGCGAAATTAACCCGGTCTGTGTTTATATCCATTCCAATCACTTCACAACCGGAGGCCATTAATATTTGTGAGGTCAACAAACCGAGCAACCCAAGACCAATAACGGCGCAGCTCTCCCCAACTTGAGGGCTTGAGAGACGGACACCGTTAAGGGCGATCGCTCCAAGTGTGGCAAATGCGCCGCTCTCAAAATCAACAGTATCAGGTAAACGGGCAACTAAGTTTTTTGGGACCAGCGCATATTCAGCATGAACCGCATATCCACCACCGGCACAGACAACCCGATCTCCAGGGCTGAACTCAGTTAAACCTGTACCAACCTCAACTACTTTACCTGCTGAAGAATACCCTAATGTAAGCGGTTGATCTAAACGATTGAAGGCGGCATTGATCGTAGGGAAAAACCCTTCACGTTTGGCTTTTTCCAAAACCTGTTTCATTAGGTCAGGGCGAGATTGAGCTTTCCCAACCAAATTCTTTTCCGCGAAAGATACAAGCGTTCGTTCAGTACCTGAAGATACAAGGGAAGCGATTGTTTGAATAAGGAGATAACCAGGTTGAATTACTGGAATAGGTACATCTATTACCTGCGTTTCGCCAGTTTTCATATTCTGAATAATTTGTTTCATCCAAACCTCATTTATAGTGTCATCAATATGTGAGTTATTAGGATTATACCTATACTTTTTACGGGAATTAAATAAAAAAACCATGTGAGATAATCATATGGTTTTTTTTCTTTCACATCAACTGATCTTTTCGGATGTACCAAACTTACTGAGGACTATTCCTCCGATCCCAACCGCGGATACTGTTACGTTTAGCGCCAGACCAATTAGGGGAATAAATGCAAGCGAGGTTGAGATCAGCCCAAGGAAAACCGCTCCGACGACGACTTTTGCCTCCTCAGCCCAATCTAATTTTAACCATTTAGTAATTACATTACCGATAATTAAACTGATCCCAGTCCAAGCCCATACATTGGCGAGTAAGAACGTGAGAATTAGGATAATGCCGATCGGGCTGAGGCAAATTGAGATCAGAAGCACCAAAGAAACGAAAGGTAATGCGAAGAAAACAAGCAACCCAACTCCCCAGGATACCGCCATATTATGTTTGAGAGTACGATTTACTCTTAAAGTAGGGATCTTGAAAAGAAATACGATCAGCAAATTGATAAAAATGAGTGATAAATTACGAACGAATTCAAAAATGATCCATGCAGAAGGACGAATCCAATCAAACGTATTGGTCACTTCTTTCGTATCAACAATATTTCCTTCATTGGGCAGGGTGAATGTGTTTATTTCTCCCGCGACATGCGCCCCGGGATCAATTTCTAAATTATGCTTGATCTGGTTAATATCCCCACCAATCATTGATGTGTCATGAATGTAGGTCGTACCTGCAAATACATTCACGTCACCATATACCTTCCCAAGTATCTCCATTTGACCGCCAATGAGACTAATGCTGCCAGTGACGGTTGCACCTTCTTCAATTATCAGTTTTGTGCCAACCCCGGCAATGTTTCCGTCAATTCTTTCACGATCTTTAAGTACATAGACATCACCTAACAAGAATTGGCTTGGGAAAGTCTCATCATATTGCCCTGAATCTGAAATAGGCGCATACTCTGTGCATGCGCTGAACAGGAAAATAATAAGTATAAGTGGTAAGAGTTTAATCCAAATGGATTTCATTTGTTTGAAGTTTCCTTTGCTTAAGATTCCATAAGAAAAATATCCCAACCATCACGAAAGCGTTGATCAATCCAAAGAAGATAAAACCGGCGGTAATTGGTACAGCAATTGGAAGGCGGCTGAGCCAATAACCTAAACTTGATAAACCAATCGTGAAATTGATAGCCATTTTAGAGATTGTCGTGAAGCCATTGGCAAACATCTGCATAAAGGAACCGCTAACAAGCAAATAAATGACTGAGCTGAAAAAAGCCAGCAATATCAACCCAAACAAATTTAATCGATAGCGTCGTATCTTTTCTAACCGCTCATTTTTGATGACTGTTTTCTGCCATCTAGAAGCAAACCCAGGTGCTGTTATTTGATATGTAGACTGCAAAATAAGTTTCTTGCTCGCAGTCCAACTGCTGTTCAAAACGCGGCAGTTTGTACATATTTCAAGATGCTCATTTAGTTCCAACTGCTGTTGTTCTGACAGAGGAGCTTCATCTAAAATCCAGCTTTCATATTGTTTGTGTTTCATGGTGCCTTCCTTCCATTGCCAAATCGCTTTGTGTTTCTGTCAATTGCAATGCCATATTTTTTCTTGCCCGGTGCAGACGGCTTTTTACCGCGCTTTTTGATATATTTAGCGCTTCGCAGATCTCGTTTTCTGAATATTCGTGCCAATACCTAAGTACAAGCACGATCCGATCGTTTTCATTCAGCTGCGCTAACTGCCGTTGAACCTCTTCTGAAAATTCGATTTTTGTCATTGATATCTCGGGGTTGGGAGCCGGATCTTCAGCGGAAAATTCAATGATCTCATCAAGATCCATCACTGGTAACCGCTTTCGCCGCTGTTGGTCAATGCAGTAATGAGCCGCGATAGATAACAGCCATGTCGGAAATGACCGGTTCATGTCATACCGTTTTAAATTCTTGTACGCTCTCCAAAACGACTCCTGTGCTGCATCTTCGGCGGCCTGCGGTGTGCCTAGCATCCGGTAGCATAAATTGTATACCGGATGCTGGTATGTCTCAACAATTTGAGTGAATGCATCCTGGTCACCATTTCGGGCGAGTTTGATGCATTCGGATTCATCCATGCGCGCGAGTTGATCTATCATTGTTTTCTATGTTTATATACGGTAAATAATTATAAAAGGTTGCTAAAAAATTGATATTTATTAATATGTAAATATTTGATCGATTGAAATTTAAAATTTTACTACTACGAATATTTTAAACTTGATCCTTAATAACATAGAAATGAGGTTTCGTTTAATTAAAAACCTTCAAAGTCCAAAAAATATCAGATCTAAAAGCAGAAAGTGCTTAATCGAAAACAACCTCTTCTTTTCCAGATAATTTGTCATTGATCCGTTGGATAACGATATCCAGGTGCTTGGCCTTATGAACAAAATCAAGATCATCGGTGCGAATGGTGAGTACCGGACAGCTGTCAAAAGATCCGATCCAATCGTCATAATAGGAATCTAAAAGGGAAAGATAATCTGAGGAAATGTTTGATTCGATATCCCTGCCGCGTTTATGAATGCGCGCCATAAGTGTTTCTACTGGGCAGCGCAGGTAGATCAGCATCGAGGGTTTAGGCAGGGTAGGGATCAGTAAATTAAATACATTCTGGTAGGTCTGGTAGTCCAGTTCCGAAAGATTGTCGAGGTGATTCAAAGCGCGGCAGAAGATATATGCATCTTCATAAATGCTGCGGTCGATGATGGCAGATCTTGGATCGGAAGCCATTTCCTGATGTTGTTTGGCGCGATGTCCAAGAAAAAACACTTGCAAATGGAAAGACCATGTTTTCATATCCTTGTAGAAATTGGGTAGGTAGGGGTTATCAGCCACAGATTCATAGGCAGTGCGCCATCCGAGACGTTCGCCGATGCGTTCTGTGAGAGATGTTTTTCCGGAGCCGATGTTCCCTGCCACTAATATTAGGTGTTTTGGCATTTTCAATACCTCGTTTGATTTTATTTAATTATAAGTCAGGTGAGATTGAGTATTCAACTTCACGATCTGTTTGGAATTGAAATGGTTTTTCCTTTTTGTTGAATTAATATGTTAATAATGATCATTTTTCAATGGTTCTATAAAAGATACAAAGAAAACTAAACCAAATCGGTTTAGCTTTCTGCTGGTTTGTTTCCCGTTTTTAGAACTGAATAATGAAAATATTTAATTATCTGGTTGGCTAATTTTCATTTTAACACTCGCTATAACCGCAGGCATAGCATTTTCGGCAGCCCTCTTCATTTATCAAGGCAGCCTGCCCGCATTCCGGGCAAAGATCACCGATCTGCATCGGGGACATTTCGCGCTTCTTCAGCCAATCCACTTCTTCACCAATATCTGCTGGAATGGGTTTTTCCCCTTCCATAAGCTGATCTACCGACGGTGTACCTCCCTGAGAGAGGCGATCTACACGGCTTTCAATATATTCTGCCAACACTTGTGCCAATCCATCGGGTAAAGAGCGGACACGGTTGGGTCCGAATCCCATCGGTCGCCCGCCGCCAAGGCCAGATAGCTGACGCCAAACTTCCTGAATTCGCTCTGATGGTTCAACTGGAGATGAAAGACGCAGGATGTAAGAAATTAATCGCCCAATTGCTTCTCCATCCGCAGCCACATCTGAACCAGCTTTAGCCGTGTTGATAAACACTTCAAACGGTTGTGAATTTCCATTCTCATTGACGGTAACAAAAGTTTTACCGACAGGGGTTTCAACACCAAATGTATATCCTGGAAGAAATCGCGGGCGTGGTTTTTTTGTGCGATGTGCGAACAGTGGGTCTTCCACGTCGGACTCTTTGATCCAGATCGGAACATTCGTTTCTGGCGAAGAGGGAGTGACCATCTCGCGCACATTCTCGGCACTTTGAGAATGTGTTTGAAGCACTTCCTGTTCGCGGGATCCTGTTACATATACAGTGATACCCTTGCAGCCCTGCTTCCAAGCCAGGAGGTAGGCGGAAGCAATATCTTCAGCTCGCGCATCCTGGGAGAAGTTGATCGTTTTGGAGATCGAATTATCCACAAATGCCTGCAAGGCAGACTGCATGCGAACATGTTCTTCAGCGGAGACATCCATGGATACGACAAATACTCGTCTGATCTCCTCTGGGATCTCATCAATTCCCTGACATGAACCGGCGCTCATGACATTCTCAATGATCAATTGACGCTGATCTTCGTCAAGTCCTGCATTGATCAATGCTTCATCGAAAAGCGGTGAGGCATAGGTTAGTTCGAGATCTTGGCCGTCGTCATCCACGTGACGGGTGTATGCAAGCGCGAATACCGGTTCGCAGCCATATCCTTCACAACTGGCAACTGTACCGATTGTTCCTGTGGGTGCGATCGTTGTCTGCGCAGCATTTCGCAGTCCATGCGCCTTGATCCCATTCTCTATAACAGCCCAATCTAAAGTCGGACGCCCGAAATCACCGTCAACGGCACTATTTTTTTGCGGTGGCTGCCATTTTAGATCTTTTGGATCATAGATGCTGCCGATGATCGCTGGGAAAGGTCCGCGTTCTTTTGCGAGCTCAATGCTTTCCTGCATCGCATGAAAGCGGACGAATTCCATGATCTGTCCGGCGAATGCCTGCCCTTGAGGAGATCCATAACGTACTCCGCTTCGGAACATGATATCTGCTAAACCCATAATTCCCAATCCGAGCCGGCGCGCACGCAAGGCACTTTCTTTTAGCTGCGGAACTGCCGGTACATAGGCATTTGCATCAACCACATCATCAAGGAAGCGGGTCGCCAAATGGACGTCCTTGGCTAACTGGTGCCAATTTACACCATTCGTATCAATGCAATATTTTGAAAGGTTGATCGAGCCAAGGCAGCAATTTTCATAAGGTCCTAACCATTGTTCTCCGCATGGGTTGGTGGACCGAAGGCGATAAAGATGGGGGAGCGGGTTGCTGCGATTTGCCGCGTCAAGGAAGAGCAGTCCCGGTTCACCGTTGTGATGCGCCTGCCGAACTATTAAGTTGAAGAGTTCCCGTGCGTTAACTGTTCGATGGGTGATGATTGGAATACCTGCTTCTTCAGCTTCTTCCAAAGTACCGGAAAATTCGCGATAAGATGGATGGTTTACATCGGGAAATCGCAAATCCCAGGGGGCATCGTTTTCAACAGCCTCCATAAACGCATCTGTAATACCTACGGAAATATTGAAGTTAGTGATCGCGTTTTCATTCGTTTTACACTGAATGAATTCTTCGATGTCCGGATGATCTACACGCAGAACAGCCATGTTCGCCCCACGTCTGGTCCCACCCTGGGCTATTTCTCCAAACGCATTATCATACACACGCAAAAAACCGATCGGACCAGTTGCTTTACCGGAAGATGCTTTAACGATTGACCCACTGGGACGTAAAGAAGAAAACGCAAACCCATTTCCGCCGCCGGTTTGTTGGATAAGCGCTGCATCACGCAGGGTTTGAAAAATTCCATCAGACCTGCGCCCCATGTCATCTGAGATGGGCAAGACGAAACATGCGGCCAGTTGTCCAAGCGGTGTACCGGCACCGGTGAATGTGGGAGAATTGGGGAGAAACCTTTTGTTCGCTAACAGCTTATAAAAATCAGTTGCACTTGCAGTTATATCCACATCCCATTTTTCTTCAATCTTTGCCACGTGGTAGGCCACCCGCCAGAACATCTCTTCTGGAGTTTCAATAAGTTCGCCATTAACACCCTTTCTGATATAGCGGCGGGTGAGTACCTGGTATGAATTCTCACTTAACTCAACCTGAGGGAGTTCATCAGGCAAAGGCGGTGTTGAGAGCATTTTACCCTGGGTGGTGTTAATGGCATGTGCCATGTTCATTCTCCTTCAGTGATGAGTAGACGATTGATTTCATCTAAAATGTCGTTCATATTGTTTAAGGGTAAATATACGATCGCGTAGCGGATATAGGCGATCTTATCCAGGTCTCGAAGCCCATTAATGACAAGATCTCCGATCACACGAGAGGGAATTTCCAGTTTGCTCATCTTCTGCAATTTGGATTCAACTTCACCGGCTAACCGTTCAATTTCCGCAGCTGGAACAGGTCTTTTGGCGCAGGCGATGCGGATGCCGCGAATTAATTTTTCTCGATTGAACTCCTCGCGCATATCATCTCTTTTAATGATCATTGGAGTGGAAAGAATGGCTCTTTCATACGTCGAAAAGCGTTGCTCGCAATCTTCACATTCCCGCCGCCGCCTGATTCCGCCTTTTGAATCATGGGTGGTATCAATTACTTTTGTGTTCTCACTTTCGCAATGTGGACAGCGCATAAAATTCCTCCAAACTGATAGCGAAAATCCTCTCCCTTTTCAAATGAATGTGCGATGTGGGATTTTGATTGAAAACCCCCATATCTGGGGGGGGATGTAGGTATAATCGCCTTATTTGTGCATCAGTATAGCACAGTGGATTTCTGTAATCAAGCAAAATGAAACAGAAATCCTTAAAAAATTGAAAAATTTAATATTAGAGAAAAATACTTGATGGGGTATGGGCAGGCAGAGATACCCATACCCCACACATAAGGAGAAAACTCGAGTGTTTTTGTTTTATTTCTGAAGTCTATTACGTAAATACGCAGGTACTTCGATCTCATCTGTGTTGTAGAGCTGAGAGCCGAATTCCGCGAAATCACGCCTGACGGGATTCTCCTTATCCTTCGTTTTATTAGATGCTTCTGCTGCCTTATTCATTGTCTCAGTAAAACGGGTTCGGCCCATACGGTTGCGCATGCTGGTCGAATCGAACCCAGTTGCAATGACTGTCAGGCGAATCTCATCTCCAAGGTCTGGGTTGATCACAGCGCCAAAGATGAGGTTCACGTCTGGATGTGCTGTCTCTTTGATTATTGCCGCAGCGTCATTGACTTCCATAAGAGTAAGGCTTTCGTCGCCAGACACATTAAATAGGATACCGCGTGCGCCATCAATGGTTATATCTAGCAGTTGGCTGGAGACAGCCATCTCAGCGGCTTTGCGGGCACGGTCTTCGCCGGATGCCCTTCCAACAGCCATTAGAGCAGCACCGCCTTCGGACATGATGGTGCGCACATCAGCAAAGTCAAGGTTGATCAGGCCGGGTACTGTGATAAGTTCGGATATACCCTGAATACCCTGAAGGAGGACATCGTCAGCGACCTTGAACGCGTCCTGAAGGGAAGCTTTCTTGTCAACAATCTGCAGCAGTCTGTCGTTAGGAATAACGATCAATGTATCTGCTTGTTTCTTGAGATTTTGGATTCCAATCTCAGCAGACTGCATGCGCCGTGCTCCCTCAAAAGTGAAGGGACGGGTAACAACTCCAATGGTGAGGGCGTTGATCTCATGTGCGATCTGAGAAATTACAGATGCTGCGCCAGTGCCAGTTCCGCCTCCCATTCCAGCAGTGATGAAGACCATATCGCTGCCTTTGAGGACGTTGTATAGATCATCAGCGCTTTCTTCAGCCGCCTTTTGGCCTATCTCTGGTATGCCTCCAGCACCCAGCCCGCGTGTGACCTTTTCACCAATGCGGACACGGGTTGGCGCCAAGGAACTGGTCAGCGCTTGCGCGTCTGTGTTTACGGCAACGAACTCAATTCCCTGGATGCCCTCGGCAATCATTCGGTTGACGGCATTGCAGCCGCCGCCGCCGACACCAACTACCTTTATACGGGCGAATGTTTCTGCTTGTGGTTGTTTGTTGTAATCCATTTTCTCCTCCATTCTAATAATGCAATAACTGTTCCAATAAATAATAATTTTGCCTAAGGTAAAAGCTGTTTGGCAAAATCCCTAAATTTTTCCCAAAGATCATTAGGCAATGGCGGTGCCTTAGATGCTTTGGGCTCTACCGCTTCTTCCATCAAGAGTGCCCAATGAAGCAATCCGACGCTTGTGGAATAAGCGGGTGAATAAAGCTGGTCAACCAAACCATAAAGATTTTCTGGCTGAGCAACGCGTACTGGCAGGTCGAGTACGTCAGCGCCTAATTTACGGATTCCCGGGAGTAAACTCGTGCCTCCAGTAAGAACTACTCCTGCCGGCATTAAGCCGTCATATCCTGATCTTTTAATTTCCTGTAATACAAACCGAAAGATCTCTTCCACGCGTGCTTCAACAATGAAGGCAAGGTCGCGGCGGTTCATTTGAACAGGGTTATCTTCACCAAATGCGCGTACACTGAATAATTCTTCCGACCCGACTTCATCTGACAGCGCGTGACCGTATTTTTTCTTGATCTCTTCTGCCTGGTTTAATGAAAGTCTTAAACCATGGGCAATATCTGAGGTGATCAGGCTTCCGCCAACGGAAATTACCATTGTGTGCCATATATCGCTGTTGATATAGATCGCCAAATCAGTTGTGCCGCCACCGATATCACATACCAAAACACCGAGCTGGCGTTCTGTTTCCGTGAGCACAACTTCCCCGGAAGCAAGGGGATTGAGGACAAATTGAATGACTTTGATGCCAGCAGCTTCAGCTGCTTTGCGGATATTTTCAACTGTTGTTTCAGCAGCTGTAATGATGTGTGCTTCGACCTCCAGGCGATATCCATGCATTCCGACTGGTTGATTGATTCCGTTTTGGCCGTCGATATTAAAACCGCGCTGGATAACGTGAATTATTTCACGATTATGGGGGATAGCCACTGACTGTGCGGCTTCTAAAGCTCGATGGACATCTGTTTCACGAACGATCCCGCCGTTTACTCCTGCGGTTCCTTTGCTGTTGATTGAAGATACATGAGAACCAGCAAGACTAACCCATGCAGAACGGATCTCATAACCAGAAGATCGCTGGGCTTTCTCAACTGAGCGTGCAATAGCTGTGGCAGCTTCCTCGAGATTTACCATCACACCGCGTTTCATCCCGCGAGATGGTTCAATCCCAACGCCCATTATGCGAAAGGTGTCATCATCTTCGACCCGGGCTACGAGGGTGCAGATTTTGGTTGTTCCTATGTCTATGCCAACTATTATTCTGTCTTCTATCATTTTTCGTCCAGTCTGTAATAAGGGGCGTGTAAAAATTCCACGCTTACCATGCTAGGTTGAATGCCCTGCTTTTCCAATTCTCGTACAATGGTCTCATACATCACCATTTTGTCATTTATATTTTCTAATTTACTTCCAATAAATACGTCCCATCCACGTACATCTTTCCATCCAATACCCCGCTTTTCCTGGTACAGCAGTACCGATTCGCCAGGCATCCAGGCATTCAGCTGCAAAATTGCTGTCAGTAGATTGCCGTCGATCTGTTTGGGATAGGAGAAGAAAGTTTGATCACCACTCTCATCTTTGATTTGTGGTTTATCGCGGATAACGTTCTCAATGTTTTCAATATCTTCGTAAACTAAGATTCGATATGCAGGCATTGCGTTTGCTTGAATGGTCAGCATCTGTTCCGTTTCGCCGCGAGCAGGAATTAAATATCCTTCAGAGTCGATCCAAATTTGTAAATCGGTTGTCTGCCAGGCGATCATTGGTTGTCTTTCTTTGACATTTAGAAAAACCGTGGCAGGGAGAGAAAACTCAACCCGGATATCTCTGAGTTCGGGAAATTCCCGGATCAGTGGCTCAATCACCGAACTCTTTTCCAGCGCGAAGATATGCTTCCCATAAATATTCAGTGTATCTAGCACTTCATCCTCTGATAAACGGCTCAATCCTTTGATCTGAACAGATGAAACCTCATACTGTGGTGAGCGCCAAGCGGTAAGGAGGGCAATTGAACAAGCACAAATGATTAGAAAACTTAGAAGTCGCCACCCAATCCTAAAAAAACCGTTTGCTTTTTTTGCTTGTTTGAGAATATATGATTCAGGAGAAGAGGATCCTCCAAGCTGTTCAGGTAGGGAAGCTTGACCAGGATCAGATATACGGGTTGAAGCCCGGTTGATCGTAGTTTTGCTTTCTTCGTTGAGCCTGTGGCGTATTTTTTCAGAACGCCTGTGTGATTGATACTCTTCCATTTTTCTTAGTCTCCAAAACTCCTTTTACTCTTATTGCGTTCCATTTTCCGCTCAAATGCCAATTCGATCAATTCATCGATCAACTTTGAGTAGGAAAGTCCATCTGCATCCCAAAGCTTCGGGTACATACTGATGGTTGTGAATCCGGGGATGGTATTGACCTCATTAATGAAAAGCTCATCTGTATCTTTGTCTAATAAGAAATCCACGCGTGATAACCCAGCGCAATCTATTGCCTTGTATGTTTTCACTGCCAATTCTTGTACGCGTTTGGTTAATTCCTCTGGAATAGGTGCTGGAATATATAATTCCGAATCCCCGTCGTGATACTTCGCGTTGTAGCTATAAAACTCATCGGATGGGTTTATCTCTCCTGGTATGGACGCGCGACAATCTTCATTTCCAATAACACTTACTTCAATTTCACGTGCATTGACCCCACGTTCAATGAGAATTCTGCGGTCATACCGAGCAGCTTCCATTATGCCTTCGAGAAGATCTGACCGATTTTTTACCTTTGTGATACCCACAGAAGACCCTAAATTGGCGGGTTTTACAAAAAGAGGGTAGGAGAGCTGCGATTCACATTTTTCGATGATCGTTTGAATATCATTTTCTACATCTTTGCGAGTGCATGTGATCCAATCAACCACAGGTATTTCGTTTGAACGCATAACATCTTTGAAAACACTTTTATCCATCCCGACGGATGATCCCAATACTCCCGCGCCGACATAGGCGATGTCAGCCATTTCAAAAAATCCCTGAAGCGTTCCATCTTCCCCAAATGTTCCATGCAAAACAGGGAAAATCACATCTAATTCTTGAAGGGGTTGAATTGATTCAACCTCTCCGTTGTTTTCTCTTTTATACAAAACCGTTTTACCTGGTTCAGGAAGCAAGAAAACGCGAGACAAATTGCCGATGGATCCTTTTTCTAATGCTTCTAAAGTGTTTGGCCCAGACCACCACTTTCCTTCATGGTCAATGCCAATTTGCGTGATGTCGTATTTCTCAACATCAAGCACCGATAACACGGAGCGGGCTGACATCAGAGACACTTCATGTTCGCCTGAACGCCCACCGAAAATTACACCTAATTTGATCTTCGTCTTCACTTTTGCTCCAATGTGGATTGTTTTCCTGATCGAAAGAATTCGGGCAGGTTATCCCATTCACCTAAAAGTTCGATCTCAGGTATCAAATTGACCCCGAATTTCTCTGAAACTGTATTTCTTGCAAGCAATAAAAGGTCAAAAATATTCTGTGCAGACGCACCTCTTTCATTGATAATGAAGTTTGCATGTTTGGGGCTTATGACTGCTCCGCCAATTCTCTTGCCTTTCAATCCTGCTGCCTCGATCAACCTTCCCGCAGAATCATCGGGTGGATTCCGAAACACGGAACCCACACTTGCGCCGGGAGGTTGTATCAGTGCCCGTCTTGACCTGAATCCGCTGATTTTTGACTTTATTTGTTCTACGTCTCCTTGCTCAACATGGAATAATGCTGATAATATGACTGCTTTTTCATCATCGCGTTTTATTCTGCTTGCACGATAGGTATAATCCAGACGACTGCATTCCCAAATTTCTCTACCATGTTCTTTATGAAGGATGTCGGCAGAAATGAGATCCTTACAGGTATCTTTTCCGAAGGCGCCAGCATTTCCATAAACAGCTCCACCAACTGAGCCGGGAATCGTGGCTGCCCACTCCATTCCACTTAATCCACGTAGAATGAGCTTTTTCCCGAGATTAACCATAAGAGCTCCCGACTCTGCCCAAATCGTATGAGGAAGGGTGTGGGTGTTGATTTTTATATTATGTGCATGGTTGATGATAATCACAGCCTGGAGCCCTTTGTCGCTGATCAGGAGGTTTGATCCTCCCCCTAAAACATATACAGGTAGATCAATATCCCAAATTTGGGAAACCATCTCTGCGAGTTGTTCTGCACTGTGTGCGATCATCAACGCGGCTGCAGGGCCGCCAACATTCATTGTCGTGAAATTTGATAGCCGTACATTTTCCTGAAGTTTTGATCCGAAAATAGTGCGCAAAGTTGCAAGTGATTCGGTGGTGATCATAGGGCTACCTCTTGATCTATAAAATAATTCAGCATTTCCTGACTAATTCTGTTTGCATCACCAGCCGAAAGGACCAATAATATATCTCCATCTTTCAACTTTTTCTTAAGAAACTCAGTGACATCTTTTAAATGGGCAATATAACAAACATCTGGATGATCCATGCTTTCAACGACTTTAGTTGATGAGAAGGAATTTTCCTTTTCACGCGATGCGTAAATTTCTGTGACAATTACGTGATCACTCTCATTAAAGGACACAATAAAGTCATCAAACAATTCTTTTGTGCGGCTGTATGTGTGCGGCTGCCAAACTGTCCAAATACGCCTATCCGGGTAACGGCAGCGCGCAGCGGAGATAGTTGCCTGGATCTCGGTTGGATGATGCGCATAGTCGTCAACTATGGTAATTCCCGCAGCAATACCGAGGATATCAAACCTTCTCCCGGTTCCTTTGAATTTTTCCAAAGCGTGAATTGCATTTTGAGTTGAGAGTCCGATAGTTTTGATCACTGCTATCGCAGCAGCGGCATTAAATGCATTATGAGTACCTGGAATGGGGAGGCTTATCCGATCGTTAGATTTTTCTTTCGCCTCTATAATCGGATAATTTAAGGAAAAAGCAACCCCGAAACCTGGTGTATGCGTCAAATCTTCGATTCTATAATTGCATTCTTCGATTGTCCCATATGTAACAGTTTTCTGTTTCTCGCCTATTTGTTTCAATAATTGAACAACACCTGGATGATCGGCGCAAGCGATGAGCGTTCCGCCGGGTTTTATTTTCTCTGTTAATTCGTGGAATGCATCGAAATATTTTTCCTCAGTGGGGAAGCAGTCAGGGTGGTCGTATTCAATATTTGTAATTACAAGTACATCGGGATCGAGGCCGAGGAACATACGATCATATTCATCCGCTTCAATGACAAAATATTTTCCTTTCCCTGCATGGGCGTTGCTGGCAAGATTCTTTACAGTACCTCCGATCACATAAGACGGATCGGCGCCTAATTCTGATAAACACCATGCGATCATAGATGAAGTGGTTGTTTTTCCATGTGTTCCGGCAATCGAAATCACAATAGAACCTGTTGTTAATTCTGATAAAAACTCTCTTCTTTTAAGAATAGGAATATTTGTCTCAAGAGCTGCAGCAATTTCTGGGTTGCTGTCAGGTATTGCTGAAGAACGGATGATTAGATCAGCTCCCAATATATTTTTCGCCTCATGTCCAATGCTGACAGGAATTCCAAGGTTCATTAGTTCTTGTGCCAGAGGTGACAGCAGCATATCAGATCCACTCACCGTGTTTCCTCTTTCAAAAAGCACACGGGCAATGGCTGATAAACCTGTGCCGCCAATTCCAATCAAGTGATAATGCGTCATTATATAAACACCACCAGTACAAACATAAACGACAAGGCGATTGCGAAATAAATAAATGGGGTCACCAGCCAGGTTGGGGGAAGGAGTTGTATCAACTGCAGCGCGGCTTCACCCGCGGGAGTTCCCGCAATTGGTGCAAACATAAATGAATATGGGTAGTTGGCCTGGTGAATAAAATACCAGATCGATCCAAAGATCATAAATCCGTTTACTGCCCCGATCATGAATCCAAGGATAAGGTCTTGCATTCTGTCACGACGGAAATGTTGATTTTGCCCAAACATCGGTAGATTGGGAGTTTGATACCCACAAAAAACGATCAACCCTAACACGATGGATCTAAAGCCAATTTGGGTGGTGATTGGACTGTTCTCTAAGTATGCCTCAACTGCTGGCACGTATGATTGTAGAACGGTAATGATATATAAACCTAAAAACACACTAAAAGTTGCAATTACTTCCTTTGCCCATCCTCGGATCGCACCAATGAGAGCAAAAACAAAAATAAAAATATAAAATAACACTGCCAAGCTTATCATTTAGATCCTCCTTGTTCCTGTTTTACCCGACCAACTTCCAGGATTAAGTTGGCAATTGATTGTGCAGCGTTTTTCACCGCGATTTTTTGCATTTTATTTTTCATAGTCTCTAATTTTTTTTCATCAGTGATAATTTCATTAACCTTTTCGAATAATTCCGGTGATAAATTTATATCTTCTAAAATTTCTGCCCCGCCATTTTTTGCTAAGAATAACGCATTCTGATACTGGTAGCGCCAGGCGTGTGGGTAAGGGACCATGATGGCTGGCAAGCCAAAGAATGGAAGCTCGCCAAGAGTAGATGCGCCTGCACGGCAGACTGCCAGATCTGCTGCGCTAAAGGCAGCGCCCATATCATCATGTAGGAAAGGAAAAGGATGATATTGAGGTAACCGCAGCACTTTTTGTATTTCTTTGCTTTCTTGAACTGATTGCCAGTTATCTTCGCCAGTTACATGGATCACATGCATTTTGCTTATTAGTTTGTCTAGTATGGGTAATAGAGCCTGATTGATCGAGCGAGCACCTTTGCTTCCTCCATAAACGAATAAGACCTTCGCATCCATTGGGATATTAAAATGCTTCCGGCTTTCTGGACCTGACCATTTTACGATCTCACTTCTGAGAGGATATCCGGTTATGTGCGTCATTTCCTTATGCGGGATATATTGGCGGGATATTTCTGCGTTGACAGCAATCGCATGGGCAGACCGCATGATGATCTTTAGTGCTAACCCTGGTTCAATATCAGGGATGAAAACGACCGATGGGATTGTGTGGGCTGCGATTGACATTGGCACTCCCACGTACCCACCTGTATAAAAGATTACATCTGGTTTGAATTCATTAAGGATTGCTTTGGACTCCCGCCAACCATTGACCAACTGTAACCCATTCTTGGGGAGATGCTTCAGATCAACCCCATGGATACCAGCTGCGGAGATGGAAGTATATGGAAGCGCATACTGCGACAGGAGTGTTTCTTCCATACCGCTGCGGCTGCCAACCCATAAGACAGATTCGGTTTTATTTTTCAGAGCTTGAAGGACGGCGAGAGCGGGATACATTCCGCCACCCGTCATCCCTGCGCATACTAACAACCGCATTGAGGGGCCTCCCTTCTTCTTGATTTGTTTTAATTGCTGTTTGGCGGGCAACGCTCATGATGATTCCTACGCCAGCTAACACAACGGTAAGATTCGAACCTCCATAACTGATAAATGGGAGCGCATTTCCCGCAAATGGAAGTAAATTCACCAGCACACTCATGTTAATGAATGCTTCCATAAATATCCAAATTGATATGCCGCCAGCTAAAAGTCGTCCGAGAAGGTCTGGAGAATTTTTTGCGATCGTCAACCCGCGCCAAAGGAAAGTAACAAATAAAATGATTACAAATGCCGCACCAACAATTCCGGTTTCCTCAACAATCACTGAGAATATGGAATCAGTAGGGGCAACAGGTAAACCGGTAAATTTGGTATTCGCACGGCCTATCCCCACACCAAAAATACCTCCATTCACTATTGCTTCAAACGAACGTATAAGGTGGTAGGAAGCTAGCTCTGGGTCCTGCATACCTAGGATAAAACTTGTTATGCGTTCTTTTCCTGTACTGTAAAAGAAGACAAAGAAAAGTCCAACGACGAGCGAAATCAATAAAGCGGGAATTATTTGACGCATCTCGCCCCCTGCGATGAAGAACATCAACCCACCAATGACAAAGATAGTGATTGCGGCGCTTAGGTCAGGTTGAAGTAGGATCAATGCGCTGGCAATTCCCAAAATAGCCGCCATTGGGAGCATCCCGAAATAGAAATGGTGAAGCAATTTTTGCTTACTGAACAACCAAAAAGAAAGATAGATAATGATCACAAGTTTGGCCATTTCTGATGGTTGGATGGATCCCTGGAAGAGTCCCCGTCGAGCTCCTAAGCGTACTTCATTGACGTAGAAGATAACCAGGAGAAGCATGATGAGGGTAAGCACCATTCCAGGGATAACAAATTTCTTGATCTTGTGATAGTCAAAAAAGAATGCGATCACAGCTGCCAATCCGCCAATGATAACAAACCTGACCTGACGTTCTAGAAGGTAGGAGGGTTTTTGTCCCATTATGGAAACCGCGTACTGCCAGCTAGCAGAATAAAGCATCAGAAGACCAAAAGTCAAAAGCGTGATGACAACCACAAGAAGTGAGACGTCAACCCCAAGATTTAACGGACGGCGTTTCTTATTCTGATCGACTGCGATGGATTTGGGGCTCATTAAATTGCCTCCACTAATTCTCGGAATAAATTTCCGCGTTCTTCGAAATCAAGGAATGCATCATAGCTAGTCCCTCCGGGCGAGAGAAGAACGGAATCGTTTCTTTCAGCAATACTTAGTGCTTCCGATACTGCATTTTTGAGGTCATCAACTAAAGTGATCGGGTATATCGGTTGACCATTTTCATGTGCGAGCAATTCATTTTTGATCATAGGGCCTGCTTCTCCAAACAAGATCACTTTTGGTTTTCGTTGGAGAAGAAGCGCGGCGAGGTCTTTCCAGGGAAGTTCCTTATCGCGGCCGCCCAAGAGCAGAACTAATGGGCCAGGAATGGTATTAATTGCCGCAATTACCCGTTCAGGAGCAGTTGCTATCGAGTCGTTATACCAACGGATTCCATTATAGTCGCGGATGAACTCAAGACGGTGCGGAATACCCTTGATTGAGCTGATCCCTGCTTGCATAGCTTTCGATGAAAATCCTGCTGTGAATGCCACAGCACATGCCGCAAGGGAATTCATAAGGTTGTGATTCCCAAGTAGCTGAATTGAGTTAATTGGTATGAGTGGGGTTGAATTATTCCCGTCGAAATACATGATGGTATCGTTCTCCAAAAACGTACCCATTATTCCGCTTTCCGGTCTATTAAACCCGAATGTGGAAACATTTCCGATCACTAAAGATCTTAGGTTGTAAGAGCCAGGTTCTTCACGATTGAGTATTGCCCAGTCGGTTGGCTCCTGATAATTAAGAATTTTTGCTTTCGCGCTAGTGTAAGCGCGCATTGTTTTATGCCGATCCAGATGATTGGGAGTTATATTCAACACCGCAGCGATGGTGGGGGAAATGTGCATCAGTTCAAGTTGAAAGCTGGATAACTCCATGACCACCCAATCTTCGGAGGATATTTTCTTAACCTCTTCGATCAATGGATTGCCTATGTTACCGCCTACCCAAACCTTGTTGGACTGAGCAGCACCTAACTTTGCGATTTCGCCAACCAATGTGGTAGTTGTTGTTTTTCCTGCAGATCCGGTTATGCCGATAACTTTAGCCGGGACAAGATCAAGGAACAATTGCGCGTCATTTGTAAGCGGTATATTCATTTTTCTGGCTTGCAGGACCAGAGGGGATTCTAGCGGAACACCACCTGAGACGCACACATAATCAACCTTTTCTAACAGATCCAAAGGGTGCTCTCCAAAGGCAAATTTAACAGGCTGATTTTTGAGTTCATATATTAAGTCGGCAAAATGTTCCTTAGGTCGATTATCAGTAAGTATCACTTGTGATCCATGGGCAGCAAGGAAGCGTGTGGCAGCTACCCCTTGTCGGGCAGCTCCTATCACCAAAATTGTCTTTCCCTGCCAATCTACCATGTTTACTCCACTAAAATAATCGCGATACCCATCATTGCGGCCATTAAACTAACCAGCCAAAATCTCTGAACAACCTGAGTTTCACTCCAACCTAATAATTCAAAATGGTGGTGGATGGGCGCCATTCTGAACAATCGTTTTCCTTTAGTAAATCTGAAAAAGATGATCTGAAGAACCACACTGATGATCTCGCTGACTGGAATGATAGCGATAATCGGCAGAACCAGCCATTGTCCGGTCATCAACGAGAAGGTTGCTAGAGTTGCTCCGATCGCCAATGATCCAGTATCTCCCATGAAGAGTTCCGCGGGGTGGACATTGAACCATAAGAAGCCAAATAATGAACCGACAATCGTGAAGCAAAAATGAGCCAGGAAGAATTGATTCTGGAGAAGTGCGATACCCCCATAAGCGGCAAAAGCTGTTGCCGAGATCAACCCCGCCAAGCCATCTAACCCATCTGTGAAATTTACTGCATTGGAAAAACCAACAATGATAAGTGTGGCGATCGGTATATACCAATTTCCTAAGTCGAAGGCTTCCGCATATCCAGGCCAGAACATTTCAGGAACATCAATGATGTATTTCAATGCAAAAGCAGTGGTGATGCCAATGGCAAGTTGGGTAAGGAATTTTGTTCGTGCTCTCATCCCAAGACCACGCCGATTTCCGCGGATCCCTTCCCAATCATCTACCATTCCTAAAAGACCAAATGTAATTAATACAAAAAGCGGAATCAATACGGATTGTCCCAGAATGTCAAAACCCAATAATGTAGCCGCATTTAATAATACGGTTATGAGCAAAACTGGTGCGATGATCATCAAACCACCCATGGTTGGTGTACCGAGTTTATCTTTGTGCCTATCAGGCCCTTCCTCACGGATGATCTTTCCGATTTTAAAATATTTGAGCATTCTAATGAATGGGTTGCCCCAGATCACGGTCATGATAAATGCTAAAAAGCTCAGGGCTAATGAGAGAGAAGTTTCTTTCATTTTCCAGCCTCCAGTATTGAAGAGATGCGGTCCATTCTTAATCCATGGGATCCTTTTATCAGCACCACATCACCACTTTTTAAGTGATAGCGCAGTAATTCAGCTGCTTCAACCGCATTATCTACACATGTAACTGCTGTAGGGGGCAATCCTTCTTCCTTTGCTGTTTCAGCAATCGTTCTGCCACGTGGGCCGACTGCAATAAGGTGGTTGACAACTTCGGCTGCACGCCTGCCAACATTTTTATGCCCGATATCTTCATATTGCCCAAGTTCGAGCATGTCACCTAATACAGCTATCTTTAGACCTGAAAGTTCGCTTAGCAGGTCAAGCGCTGCGATCGTTGATTCGGGGGTAGCATTGTATGTATCATCAAGCAGGAGCGCACCGCTTTGTGTCCGAACTGCCACTATACGGAGTTGTGAATTCCCGGTTATTAACCCTTCTGTGATCTGCTCTATGGTTAATCCTTCTACGAAACCAACTGCAGATGCCCTAAGTATCGTTTGAACTGAGTGGCGCCCAAGGATGGGAACATCCAAAACCGCTGATCTGCCTTGATAATGCATTTTGAAACGGATCCCTTTTAACCCTTTTCCTTGAATTTCATCGGCCCAAAGATCTGCATTCGGGTTCAATCCATAAAATAGAACTTTTGCTCTTGTTTTTGCTGCCATCTCTCGAACAAATGGGTCATCATAATTCAAGATAGCAGTTCCATTTGGTTTATCTGGTAAAGATGCGACTAATTCTGATTTTCCGTTTGCGATCGCCTGCTGCGAGCCGGCACGTTCTGCATGGACGGTACCAACATTTGTGATCACTCCGACATCTGGGCGGGAGATTTCACACAAAAATGTGATCTCTCCTGGATAGTAGAACCCCAATTCAAGCACCAATTGTTCATATCCATCCCCTAAATTAAGAATGGTCAATGGGAGGCCGATCTCATTATTGTAATTACCGGGATTTTTAAAAGTGCGAAATTCCCGAGAAAGAACTTCAGCAACCATTTCTTTTGTAGACGATTTTCCGACACTTCCAGTGATCCCCGTAACTCTAAGCGGTAATTTTGTTCTCCAATATCTGGCAATTTCTTGCAAGGCTTCTAAGCTATTGTCCACGCGAATGCAAAAGGGAAAAGCGGGGATAGCCAGATCCTCTTTTTTATCAATGTTACGCAAATCAAGCACTTTAAATGAATCTGATTCAAGGTCTTTACTGATTAAAGCGATATTTGCTCCACGATCGAACGCGTGACCAATAAATTTGTGCCCATCTATTTTTTCACCCTGTAGTGCAATGAATAAAGAACCTGGAATTACCTTTCGAGAATCGATCACAGCTTCTGTGATGGGAACTTCAAAAGAAGCGGTTGCCTTCTTGCTTAATACTTGAATGATCTTTGATACTGTAATCATTTTAGCTTTCTTTCGCTAACAAATTGATCTCGCTACCTGCGGGTGGAATATCGAGATATTTCACCAATTCTTGAGTGATGGAACTGAATACAGGGGCAGCAACTACAGATCCCCAGGGGGATGACTTTGGTTTTTCTATCCATACATAAACGAGGAATTGAGGGTCTTCAGCAGGTCCCCAGCCAACAAATGAAGCATTTGTCAGGTCAATCCCATAAACTCCTTCAACGGGAATTTCTGCAGTGCCAGTTTTACCTGCTATGTTATATCCTGGAACAAGGGCGAGAGAGCTTTCTTCTTTTAAGGATTTCTCTAACATATCGGTTATGGTCTTGGCAGTTTCGGGTTTTAAGGGAATGCTTTGCACTTGCGGCGTTGTATTATACTGCTTGCCATTTTGTATAATTGCTTTCAATACATGCGGTTTCATCAACTTGCCATCATTTGCGACGGCTGTAACAGCGGATGCTAATTGGATAGGGGTCACTGCGACACCCTGCCCAAACGAATTAGTAGCCA
The DNA here is from genome assembly GCA_030655835.1 of Pelolinea sp. Taxonomy (GTDB): domain Bacteria; phylum Chloroflexota; class Anaerolineae; order Anaerolineales; family Anaerolineaceae; genus Pelolinea. The sequence continues at coordinate 12,219 of JAUSPC010000063.1, read as the reverse complement.
ATTGAATGGGATACCAATCAGAATCATCTGGTGTGCTCAATGGCCAGATCTTTTCTCCTCCTAGATCGATATTGGTTCTTCGTCCAATTCCAAAGGCTTGCATATAATCATAAAAATCATCTTTCCCTAATTCAGTAGCGACCCACGCGAGGCAAACATTGAGCGAATTCTGCATACAGCCCTGCATAGTTTGCTTTCCCCAACCCCGGCGGTTCCAGTTATAAATCGTGCTCCCACCATATTCAAAACGACCAGGATCGTTGAAAATGGTTTCTTCATCTACTGACCCTGCGTCAAATGCCGCAGCCATTGTCAGGACCTTGAATACTGAGCCGGGCTCATAAGTTTCACTGATTGCGCGATTAAAGGGGGTTGTGCCTTTAAATTGTTCTTCATATTTCCAATATTGATTCAAATTTACGTTTGGTTGGGAAGCCATTGCGAGGATCTCGCCATTTCTAGGATCCATGATGATGACTGTTCCTGATTCCGCTTCGTATTCTTTAATCGCTTCATCCAGTTTCTTCTCAACCATTGCCTGGATTTCCCTGTCAATTGTTAACACCAGGCTGGCTCCAGCGGGAACGGTTGGAAGTTCTTCCAATAAGTATGGATTCCTGGGCATAAAGGTCTCCATTGGTTTCCCAGCAAGCAGGTCATTGTAATATTCTTCTACACCGTAATATCCGACCCCATACTCGCGGTCCATGAACGAGTAAAACCCTAATATGTTTGATGCGAGGGAATTCTCAGGATAACTTCTTTTTAAGTGCGAATTCCAAACAACACCTCGCAGCGAGGGGAGGTTTTCTTTTCTCCCATAAGGATTTGTGATTTCATATTCCTGCTTTATCTGACTGAGCGCGTCAATGACACCTGAAGGGAGAAAGTCTGTTAATACTGCATACACGCTATTTTCTGAATCATATGTCTTTGACGCTGCAGCGAGAATATCTTGATAAGCTAATTGATTGACCCCATTTAAAGTTTGCGCAATCGTGGCGGGATTGGTAACGTACTCCAACATTACGCCAACCTCGTAAACATCTTCGTTACCAGCCAATAAACGCCCCCATCGATCATAAATATTTCCTCGTTCAGGATAATAATTTTCGATTGCGTATGAATATTCCGCATCTGCCCAACGGCTCAACTCTTGGTGTTTAGTGCTGTTCTGAATTCGGACCATTTGCAACACGATCAATATGCTTGCCAGTGAAAAAGACAGCCCGATGAGATTTATGCGGGAGAGATAGTTTTTCTTCATGAGCCATCTCCCTGACTACTTTGGGACGTGATAAAAAAAGTCTCAACGAACCAATTGGCCAAAGATTCGTTATATAGGTCATTAACTAATAACGCGGATTCATTTTCAATTCCGGGTGGAGGGGCAATCAACACAGCATTTTTTCCTTGATACCCAGAAATTTTTATATATTGAATATTAGATTCAGAGGCAGGTTCATACCCCAATTTTTCAGCTCTTTTTTGCATTTGAGTAAAGGATGTGATCAAAGCAAGTTGTGTTCTTTGGTTGGCTATTTTTCGTAATATTTCTTCTTCATCAAAATGGAGGTTCATGATCTCAAGCCCAGCGGCTGCTGCCTGGGCGCTGATCACTAGATATAACATGATGAAAATCGCAATTGCGACAACAGGCAATAAAGACAATCCAATTGACTGGATTTGCCTTCTCCACGGTGCCTGTTTATATGCCTGCTTACTTTTTTTAGCCATTAATCACTCTGCCTATAGCTTTTAATGAACTTGACTTACATTAAATTTTTTCTGCCACGCGCAATTTTGCACTTCTCGCACGTGAGTTGGTGATAATTTCCTCCTGTGAAGGTTTTATCGCTTTCTTAGTTATCACTTTTAGCACTGCTTGATGCCCGCAGGTGCAAATTGGCTGCTCTGAAGGGCAAATGCAGTTCGTGCTTTCTCTCTGAAAAAATTGCTTGACCATACGGTCTTCGAGTGAATGAAAAGTGATGACTGCTATTCTTCCGCTAGATCGCACGACATTAAGTGAAACCTCTAACCCTTTCTTTAATACCTCAAACTCGTTATTAACCTCAATTCGCAGAGCTTGGAAAGTACGAGTTGCGGGGTGTGTCTTTCCGCGCTTTCCGTGATAAACCTTAAGGATCAAATTGGCTAATTCTGTTGTAGTAAAGATTGGCCGTTTTTCGATAATCAGTCTGGCGATCTGTCTGGATTTTGGATCTTCTGAATATTCCCAAATAATGTCAGAGATTTCCTTTTCAGGCAGAGAGTTTAATAGATCGGCTGCGGTCTTGCCTTGTTGAGGATCAAACCGCATGTCCAGAGGTGCTTCCCTCAGGAAAGAAAACCCCCGATCCGCGGTATCCAATTGCATGGAAGATAAACCTAGATCTAGTAAAACGCCGTCTACGTAATCCCATCCTAGAGCCTCTAACTGATTTTCCATATTCACGTAGGATGCTTTACGGATGAAACATCGGTCCTCAAAAGCGCTCAGTTTACTTCTGGCAATGTTGATTGCCTGATCATCCAACTCTAATCCCAGAAGCAGTCCATCAGGTGCGCTGGATGTCAAGATGCCCTCGGCATGCCCTCCAGCGCCTAAGGTTCCGTCTATATATTTCCCTTTAGGTTTTGGTTGAAGGTATTTTAGACTTTCATGGTAAAGTACTGGTTGATGAGGAGAGGAATTTCTTTCTGAAATGTTCATTGATTAGAAAGTAATATCTAAACCCTCGTATTTTCGAGCTCGTTCTTCCCCGTCCTCATACCTAGCTTGCTTTTTCTCCCAATTTTCTGTAGACCAAATTTCAAAATATGGGCCTATCCCAACGAGCATGATCGATTTGTCTAGATTTATTGCGAATCGCAGGAACTGAGGAATTAGGACCCTGCCAGATTTATCAATATCTACCAGAGCCGCGTTTGCAAAGATAAGCCGAGCCAGATCGCGGGTATCCTCTTTGGTTATGCTCAAGCCCCTTATTTTGTGGTACAGTAAATCAAAATCTTCGGTGCGCATAATGATCAAATTGTTTTCAAAACCACGCGTAATATATGCGCCAGTATCGAGTAAGTCGCGATACTGGGACGGGATTGTTATTCGCCCTTTATCATCTATGTTGTGTTCGTGCTGTCCAAAGAACATTTGTCCTACCCCTGGATTTAAGCCGAAACGCCGGATAAAACCGGCGTCCCACTTCGACCCACTTTGATCCACTTTTATATGATTATAGCGGTTTTTTTATACAAATGCAAGACCCTTTTTTGGATTTTAAGAAAAGATCCAATAATTTTTGGGATTTTCTGAGTAAGATGGGGGGTGTTCAAATGCTATATGATCGCGCTCTAGAGGAATTGAAAACATAATTACCAGAAAGAAATGAACTTTCTGATTTTGACATGTTTTGGAAAAAACGGAATTAGATATAGAGAAATATGGGCTTCAAGCTGTTTTCTCTCCTGAAGATTTTGAATTATCGTATTTTGATACGTTTGATGTAGATTTCAGTGGATATACTGAACAGACAATTAAGGGCTGGTTCATTTCCCTAAATAAATAAACTGCCCCCATGTGTTGTTGAGTATATTGGGTATGGAGGCGGGTGAGGATTCCCGACTGATTGGCTGCTGTTCCCGACTGTGGGATTTGCAGCATTCATAATGAATACTCGCGGCTTGGGTTCTTCTTGGTTATCCAGGGGATACAGTAGATGTTTATACTGATGGCTCTAGCCCTTATTTTCATGGTTTTATGGCCCTGAGAGGGCTTGATCCGCATACATATTATTATCGGCGGTTATATATGGATGCATACCGTGTGATTGAAGCAGCAAAATCCCCCCGTCCGTGGATTAATAACAAAATTGCTGTGACTGGTGTGAGTCAGAGTGGTGGAATTGGCATTGCGATGAGCGGATTGACGGATCATCTCTCCACTGTGATGCCGGATGTTCCATATACATGTGATTTTCCCCGCGCGGTAAGGTTGACTGACGAAATGCCGTATCATGCGATCTCGCGGTTTCAAAAGGTTCATCGGGATAAAACGAGACAGTTTTTAGAAATCTATCATATTTTAACCGAATGCAATTTACAGTACGCACAAATGCTCCGCTGAATTCGGCAAAGCTTTGATGGATCCCATATATCCCCCTACAACAGTTTTTTCGGCTTACAACTACTATCTAGGTGAAAATAAAATGAAGTTTATGAATTCAACCCGCATGATGGCGGAGGATGCCACCATAATATTAAGAAAGTGAAGTATCTAAGAAATTTGTGAGGATAAAAAACCGCTTCCAATTTGGAAGCGGTTTAGAACTGTAAGGCTAGTTATTTAAGACAGGGGTATGGTTTTGAGGTTTCCGTACGAGTTCCACAGAAGGGTACACCTCCGCCCAAATTTCCTGAAAAACCGGAAAGTGTATCATTTATGTCCATCAGGAAATTCCCGGATGTGCCTGTCGTAGATTCCCATGTTCCGGTCACACTTTTCCCATCCTGGCCAACTGTTCCCTTAAATAAAATGCTGTGTCCATCACCGGTGGCAGCATTCCCAATGAGTTCGTATCCTTGCTGCAGAAAATCAATTGATAACTGCTGCTCGGAACTACCCTGCCAGATCGTCCAAGGACCATCTAAATTGATAGAAACTGTCGGGGTTACTTCAGCATCTTCATCCGTACCCATATCCGTATCTGCAGATTCATCCATTTCTGGGGTTGAAGTGATCTCCACATAAACGATCGTTTCTTCAGATTCCGGGGCAGGGGCAAAATTAAACGGTAGGGTGCAGGCTAATGTGAATAAAACTAATAGTAAGGTGATCATCACTTTGGATATTCTGTTATTCATTTGGGTCCTCCTTAAATTACTCTTTAATTTTATAGCAAAAAATAAAAATTTCAATATATTATATCTGTGCAATATTCATACCAGAAAGTAATGGATTGAAAACCAACTTCCAATATAAGGAAACGGTTATTAATTGGATCCTCGGTTGATAAATCCTATTCATAGATGCCAATCATTTCAAGTTTCTTTTAGAAGTTTCAGCACACTAATTATGCCGAAAAATGGAAATACAAAACCTTTACAATCAATGTTTAGGTTAATAATCTTTCAACTAGATCAAAGTATTGTTGTGAATTTTCTTTGACCAAAACATTCACCAGAGAGATGGTTTCATCCGCTTTATAGGGTTTTTTATTTTTCGAGTCCTGATACCATTTACCTGCTGGGACAGGAATTGATTGGCCCAGGCAGCTTCCCTCGGTTTCAATAAATAAATGGGTTCTTTCAATCGTAAAGATGTCTGGTTCGAGCAAGTATGCAGCTGCAAGTGTATCGGGAAAATCGACTTTATCGTAAATGCCAAAATTTGAAAGAAATGCTTGATAAAAGGGAAGTGCCCCGCCTATATAAGGGCTAAGCGGTTTACCGGAGGCTACAACCTTATTCATGATCTCGTTTGAGATCATACTGCTTTGTCCACATACATCTAAGCTGGCGAGAGTGATCGGCCAACCAGCTCCAATGACCGTTTGAGCTGCATGCGGATCATGAAAGAAATTTGCTTCTGCAGTTGGTGTAATGTTCCCTGGGCAGTGGACCGCTCCTCCCATGATGACCACTTCCTTTACCAGATCAGCGATCTTTGGTTCCATCAAGTAAGCCATTGCAATGTTCGTCAGTGGTCCGATCGGGAACAGGGTGATCTCGTTAGGATTGGAAAGGATCGCATTGATGATGGCTTGGGGAGCGAGAAATGGACTTTCTTTCATTTTTGGCTCAGGAAGAGGCATATTTCCCAATCCATTATCCCCATGCACGAATGGAGATGTGTCTAAACGAACATTTAAAGGAAAGTACGCACCGCGCGCCAACTGAATGGATTTTTTACCGACTGCTTCTAAAATGATCTTGGCGTTCTTTGTAGTCAGATCTACGGTTACATTACCAAAAACAGTAGATAATCCTACGATCTCTATATCAGGAGATTCAAATAGCATCGCAATTGCAACGACGTCATCCACGCCCGGATCTGTATCTACCCAAACTTTTTTCATAGTACCTCAGATAATTAATGATTCTAAAAGGACAAATTATTTATATCATCATTATTGTTTTTGTTATTCTTTGTAGGAATCTAGAATACTTGGGGCCGGTATTGAAGGGCTTCTGCGAGGTGGGATGTTGAGATCTTGTCCATATTTGCCAGATCCGCGATCGTACGTGCAAGTTTTAGAACCCTATGATACGCTCGTGCGGATAAATGATATTGGTTCATCGCTGCCCGCATGAGTGTGTTACAGCTTTCATCTAATTTACAAAATTTTCGAATATCTGAATTTCCCATGTCCGAATTGCAAAATATGCGGTGATTTTCTTTACCATTATCAACGAAACGAGTGCGTTGGATATTTCGAGCTGCCTCCACTCTTTCGCGAACTGAAAATGAAGGTTCCCCAAAACGATTGTCGCTTAATTTCTCATAGTCAACCCGCGGCACCTGGATATGGATATCGATCCGATCCAGGAGTGGGCCAGAGATCCGTTTCTGATAGGTTGTGATGGATGATTGGGAACAAGTGCAGGGTTTATAAGTATCTCCATAGAATCCACAGGGACATGGATTCATTGCTGCGACCATTTGAAAATTGGCAGGGAAGGACAAAGACCCTCTCGCCCGGCTGATGGTTACTGTCTTATCTTCTAAAGGTTGCCGCAGAACCTCCAGCACGTGCTTGCCGAATTCAGGCAATTCGTCTAAGAAAAGAACACCGCGGTGAGCCAATGAGACTTCGCCGGGATGCGGCCAGTTTCCGCCGCCGACTAAACCGGCGTTTGAGATAGTATGATGCGGCGCTCTAAACGGACGTGCCTGGATGAGGGGAGTATCCGGAGGAAGCAGGTCACTGATCGAATAGATACGGGTGACATCCAGTGCTTCTTCAATTGAAAGAGTGGGTAATATGGCTGGTAACGCGCGCGCAAGCAGGGTTTTTCCTGCGCCGGGAGGACCGATCATCAACACGTTATGCCCACCTGCAGCTGATACCTCAAGGGCACGTTTAACATGTTCCTGACCTTTTACCTCTTTGAAGTCCGTTAATGCCCATGCTTCCTTGTTGTCTACTTTAGTTAATGGCTGTGGCGTGATGGGGTTCTGCCCATTTAAAAATGATACCAGGGCTGCTAATGTTTGCACGGGTATGACCTCTATTTCGGGAATAAGGGCTGCTTCCGCCGCATCTGACTCTGGTACAAAAATTCGTTTAAATCCCTTTTCCCGAGCAATAACAGCCATGGGCAGGATGCCGCGTACATGGCGTACCGAATTATCTAAAGAAAGCTCACCGATAACTAACCCATCGTTCAGGGCCTCATCTGGGATGATTTCCATGCACGCTAAAACACCGAGCGCAATGGGGAGGTCGTAAACGGGCCCTTCTTTTCGCACAGATCCTGGAGCAAGGTTGACAGTAAGCCTTTTCCTTGGGTAGGCATACCCGGCGTTTTTAATGGCCGCCATTACCCTTTGTCTGGATTCCTGAACCGCGGCGTCCGGCAATCCAACAATATCCATTCCGGGAAGACCTTGTGAGGTATCTACTTCTACCTCAACAATGACCCCGTCCAATCCAATCACAGCACAAGAAAAAACTCGCGCAAGCATGTTATTTAGTGTAGAGGAGGATTAACCAAAAGTCAATAAAAATTTATAATTTCCGATCTTTAAATTGTAATGTTAAAAAATCACATATGTGAACATGGGTAACATATGTGATTTTTATGTTATATTGAGGATGAAAATAATAGAGAATTGAATGGATACAGAAACCCGAAGGCAGTTATTAGCAGATATCGCGTCTTTTTATTTTGTGGAGAAAAAGACCCAAGCAGAGATTGCTCTTATTTCCGGTTACTCCCGCTCAGCGATCTCCAGAATACTTACCGAAGCTGAAGATTTAGGAATTATTGAAATTAAAATAAAATACCCACTCCTTCGCGAAAAAGAATTGGAGCGCCGTCTACAGAAAGAATTTTCTCTTGAGACGGCATACGTTATTAATTCCGGTCTTTCTGATTATTCACATAATATCAACCTAGTAGGGAGATTGGGTGCGTCTTATTTCCAGAATAATATCTTTGATGGTATGGTTATTGGAATTGGGTGGGGATCTTCATTATATGAACTGGTAAATGCCCTTCCTTTTCTCCACAAATCAAATATTAAAGTTGTTCAGGTGATTGGCGCTTCCGGGGGAAAAAGCGACACGAGAGTAGATGGGCCAGATCTGGCTGCATTGCTGGCGAGCAAGTTAAGCGCCAGCCATAAGTTTTTACATTCTCCTTTGTTTATGGATAGTGAAGCTGCATGTAAGTCCCTAAAAGATCAACAACAAATCAAGACCACATTGGAACTGGGATACCTTTCGGACATTGTTTTACTAGGTATAGGAACGATTGATGTGGATCGGTTGTATTCCAGTATTTTCCGATCTGGACTTATTAGTGAACAGGAAGTGAAATCTATAAAAGCTCAGGGCGGTGTCGCAAATTTCTGCGGTGTGATCTTAGACGAAAATGGAATTGTATTAGATATCGAATTAAATAGAAGGACAATGGCCGTGGATATTCAACGTCTGCGTCTAAATGGTTGCAAATTGATCGGGATCGCAGCTGGATCTCAAAAATCACAAGCAATTAATGCTGTATTAAAGGGAAACTGGCTTGATATCTTGTTTACAGATAGCTCGGCAGTATTACCTATTCTTCAATAACAAAACAAGGAGGTGTAATGGCGGAAGGAAAAAAAGAGCAGCAACTTATTGGTGGGGAAATTGAAAGAAGTAAAGCTGAAGATTTGCTTTATAAAATGGTGCTTACGCGTACATTTGAGGAAAACGCATTAGAAATGTTCGCGCTAGGGAAAGTGCACGGAACTATGCATGTGTCAATTGGGCAGGAAGCCATTGCCGCAGGTGCTGGACCAGCACTTAAAGAAGGCGATTATCTATTAAACACACATCGTGGCCATGGACATTTCTTGATGTGGGGGGGTGATTTGAACTTAATGATGTCTGAATTTCTTGGAAAAGAAAATGGTTACTGCCGCGGACGCGGTGGCTCAATGCATATCGCGGATGTTGAATCTAATAACCTGGGTGCACAAGGTATTGTCGCCGGCAATTTGCCCATTTCTGTGGGAGTGGGATTGAGTATTAAAATACGAAAGACCAAGCAGGTTGTTTTGACACTTTTTGGTGATGGCGCCGCAAATGAAGGCGCGTTTCATGAATCGTTAAATATGGCAAGTATCTGGAATTTGCCCGTTATCTATCTATGTGAAAACAATCAATATGCCATGTCAATGGCTTTTGAACGTGCGTTTCGGATTGAACAAATCAGCGATCGGGCAAGTGCTTATGGGATCAAAGGATTAACTGTTGATGGAAATGATGTGATCGCAGTGCATCAGGCAGTTAGAGAAGCTGCAGACCGAGCCCGAGAGGGGCAAGGATCCACCTTGATTGAAGCGATCACCTATAGATACCAGGGGCATTCAAAGAGCGATCGGCAGCTTTATCGGACAAGAGACGAAGTTAAAAAATGGATGAAAAAAGATCCCATACCGAGATTTGCCAAATTACTTGATATAGATGAAGAAGGATTTAATAAAATCGAAGAAAAAGCGAAAGTAGATATCAAGAACGCGGTTGATTTTGCAGAAAATAGCCCTGAACCTGAACTCTCTACAATTATGGAAGGTATCTATGCGTGAAATAAGTTATATGGAAGCGCTGCGTGAAGGTCTGCGTCAGTCAATGGAAAAGGATGACCGAGTTTTCCTGATCGGTGAGGATATTGGTATATACGGCGGTGCGTTTGGCGTATCGGCCGGGTTGCTTGATCAATTTGGTCCGGAAAGGATCATAGATACCCCTATATCGGAAGCAGGTATTGCAGGAGCATGCGTGGGTGCTTCAGTAACAGGAATGCGCCCGGTTGGAGAAATGCAATTTAGCGATTTTGTGGTTCTTGCGATGGAACAGATCGTTATGCAGGGGGCGAAAATGCGATTCATGTTCGGTGGTAAAGCAGAACTTCCATTTGTAATCAGGCTGGCTGGAGGATCTGGAACTGGTGCAGCAGCTCAGCATTCAGAAAGTCTAGAAAATTGGTTTGTTCATGTACCTGGATTGAAAGTTGTTATGCCATCTTCACCTTATGATGCCAAAGGATTGTTGTTATCCGCAATTGAAGAAAATAATCCCGTTATGTTCTTTGAACATAAGCTCCTATATAAAATGAAGGGGGATGTACCAGAAGAGATGTATACGATTCCTATTGGGAAAAGCAAAATTGTTCGCGAGGGAAAAGATCTAACCGTTATTGCAACGTCAATAATGGTTCCAAGGTCGCTTGAGGCAGCAAAAATTTTATCTAAAGAAGGGATTGAGCTGGAAGTAATTGATCCGAGAACCCTGAAACCGCTGGATGAAGAGCCGATCATCAAATCTGTTATCAAGACCGGGAAAGCTTTGGTTGTGCATGAAGCTGTGAAAACGGGTGGATTTGGAGGAGAAATATCAGCTATGATCATGGAGAGCGAGGCATTTGATTTTCTGGATGCGCCTGTGCGACGATTAGCGGGATTGGATGTGCCAATTCCATATAATCGCAATCTTGAATATCATGCTGTTCCGCAGGTTGAGAATATTGTGGAAGAAGCTAGAAAAATAGTTCAGAATATTTATTAGTAGTAGGAGGAATATACATTGGCAAAAGAAATAATCATGCCAAAGTTTGGCTTCACACAGGAAGAATCGGAGATAATGGAATGGCTTCATTCTGAAGGGGATTCTGTTGAAAAGGGTGACCCTATTGCTGTAGTAAGTACAGATAAAATCTCTATGGAAGTTGAGGCACCTGAAACTGGGACCCTCTCAGGAATTAGATACCAGATCGGTGAGATCGTTCCGGTGACAGAAATTATTGCTTATATTTTACAACCTGGAGAAAGGCTTCCGGAAATTAAGGGAATTGAAAAACTTAGTAAAATAGAATCTCCAAAAGTAAAAAAGGACCAAATTTTAATAACTCCAATTGCAAAAAAATTAGCTGATGAAAATTCTCTTGATATAGATGCAATTAAAGGCACTGGTCCTCAGGGGAAAATCACAAAAACAGATGTAGAAAACAGTCTCGCATTGCAAAGGAATTTTGAACCAGGTAAAGAAAGAGCCACCCCGGCTGCCAGAAAAATCGGGCGAGAGAAACAAATTGATCTCTCGAAAGTTTCAGGGAGCGGTCCGAAGGGACGCATCCAGGCAGAAGATATGAAGCAACAAAGATCAAAGCGAATCGATGAGAAAAGTGTCGGAAAAACGATCAAAACCAGCATTCCGATGATAGGTATGCGCCGTACAATCGCGCAGAATATGAAACACAGCTGGAATGATGCGCCGCATATGACCCTGCAGATTAATATTCCGATGGATGAATTAGAAATCTTACGGGAAGAACTAAATTCAGCTAAACAATCAACAGCAGAAAAAATCTCCCTTACGGCATTGATCACAAAAGCAGTTGCGGTTGTGATTCGCCGCTCACCGATCATTAACAGTCAATATACAGAAAAGGAAATCAAAATCCTCGATCAGATAAATATTGGCATTGCTACCGCGCTTGAGGATGGATTGATCGTTCCGGTTGTGCATCATGCCGATAAGAAAGATATTAAGCAGATCTCAGATGAAATAAAGGACTTATCGCTCCGGTCAAAGGAAGGAAAGTTGGAACCCATTGACCTGACGAATGCGACCTTTACAATTTCAAATTTGGGTATGTATGGCATTGACAGTTTTATGGCGATCATCAATCCCCCTCAATCAGCAATTTTGGCGGTGGGAAAAATGACCAAGTTCTTTGTTCCCGCAGAAAATAATTTGCCAATGATACAAAAGATCATATCATTTACATTAAGCGCTGACCATCGGGTTATGGATGGAGCCCAAGCAGCGAAATTTTTATCTGATCTGAAAGAGATCATTTTGGATCCAAAGGGATTGATAGATTAGATGTGCCATTCCAATAAAATTTGTTAATTGAATTTTTATATTGAACCTTGAATTCAACTCGTAAGTGCAACTTTGAAAGTGAAAGAGAGATAAGCTGCGGTAAGATAAGCGCCTCTCTAACGAC
>JAUSPC010000060.1 GCA_030655835.1 Pelolinea sp. | reverse complement strand
ATGGAAGCCAAACACTCACATTGGCAGCGAACCTTTATCCCCTTTTGGGTCGGTCAAGCGTTCAGTTTGTTGGGGAGCGAACTGGTTCAATTTTCTTTGATATGGTATCTCACGAATACCACTGGGGAAGCGTCAGTTCTTGCTATTGCTTCCTTCGTAGCTCTTCTCCCCCGAGTTTTTTTCTCTCCGATTGCTGGTGCACTTGTAGACCGGTTCGACCGAAAAAAAGTAATGATATTTGCAGATGCGTTTATAGCCCTCGCAACACTTATTCTCGCCGGCATTTTCTGGTTTGGGCTGATACAAGTCTGGCATATCTATGTGATTTTATTCATACGTTCTTTAGGAAGCGGATTTCATTGGCCGGCGATGCAGGCTTCCACATCCCTTCTTGTACCAAAGGAACAGCTCTCACGTATTTCTGGAATTAATCAAACTTTGCGGGGAGCCCTTGGAATCACTTCACCTTTGATAGCAGCAATTTTATTGGAAAGTCTCCAGATGTTCGGAATCATATTTATTGATATTCTTACAGCTGTCATTGCAATTACCACGCTATTATTTATTGCGATCCCGCAGACAGATCGGTTAGAAGATAATCCGAAAAAATTAACCAAAATATTTGAAGATATTCAAGAAGGATTTAAATACTTACTTGGTTGGCAAGGTCTTTTTTACCTTACAATTGCGGCGGCGTTATTGAATTTTCTTGTTACTCCAGGTTATACCTTTACTCCTTTACTGATCACTGGTCATTTTAAAAAAGGTATCATTGAGCTGAGTATGGTTGAATCTGTTTTCAGCATGGGGATGATCATAGGTGGTTTGGTATTAAGTATATGGGGTGGTTTTAAGCGGAATATATATACGATTCTGTTGGGGATATTAGGTCTGGCGGTGGGAACAGGCTTAATTGCCGCAGCACCTGCAGATAATTTTTTCCTAGCGCTTATCGGAATGGCATTGGCAGGATTTATGAACCCGATCACAAATGGGCCGATCTTTGCGATCATTCAATCCAATGTTGAACCAGAAATGCAGGGGAGGGTTTTTTCCTTATTAGAAACCTTGGTCTCTGCGATGATGCCGATCAGCATGCTGATTGCAGCGCCAATTGCGAAATGGATAGGCATTAGAGGGTGGTTGGCGTTTGGCGCAGTCGGTTGTTTGGTTATTGGGGTGGTGGGATTTTTTCTGCCACCTTTGATTCAAATTGAGGATAACAGCAAGGGAAATGGTTAGCGTAATAAGAAACCCAACCCGGCTAATAATAAAACAAAAATGATAATCAACCCCGCTGTTAAATATATTTTCTTGTTTTCTCTAATGATCACATTCTCACCAAATAAATTGTCACTAACCCCATAACTAGGGCCGGCAAACCAGGCATAGAGAGATCCGCCTACTAAACCCCCCAAATGCCCCAAATTGTCAATATTTGAGGAAGAGAAGCCTAAGAATAAGTTAACCATGATCGTAAAGACCACATTCATCAGCATGGGCTTTGCAGCGCTGCCGAGTAGATGTCTGTTCTTGTAAATATAAACACCTTGCGCAGCTATCAATCCAAAAATAGCTGTGGAAGAACCCAGAGAAATATTTGGAGAGAGTAGAAAAGAAAGCACATTTCCGAAAATCGCACTGATAGCATATAAAAGAATATATGAAATACCGCCATATTTTCTCTCTAATGATGGGCCGATGTTGTATAACGCGTACATATTAAAACCAAGATGGAGTATTGACCCATGCAAAAAAACTGGTGTCAGGAAACGCCAGAATTCCCCCAATAAAATGAGGTCGTTAATTTTTGCGCCGAAATAGAGTAATAGATCTGCTCCAAAAAGCCACGTTGATAAATTCTGCAGAACAAAAAACACAATTGAGATTGCGATTAGTGTGTATGAGATTGGGGCTTTATTTTTCATAGTTGATTATGATCTAGATCTATCTCGTGCTTATTGGTTCTGTGATGCTCAGCGGTAATGATCGCCACGATGGTTTCAACTGCTTCAGAAAGCTCGTTCTGTGCATTTACAACTATGTAATCAAAAACAGATATTTTCTTCAATTCTTCTTGCACTGTCTTTATCCGCATATCTAGATCTTTTTCTTTGCTTAATCTTCGTCCCCCTAATCTTTTATACCAATCTTCCTGGTTTGGTGGAATAAGAAAGATCAAAATGGAGTGGGGGTAAAGTGTTTTTAACTTTTCCGCACCCTGCACGTCCAGTCGTAAAATAACATCCTTGCCTGTCTTGATGGCTTTACGGACTTCGGATTTTGGAACCCCTTTGTAATCCTGGTAAACCTCTGAATATTCTAACAACTCATCATTTCTGATCATTTCTTTAAATTCTTCTTTAGTTATAAAGAAATAATCAATGCCTTCAGTTTCATCTAGTCTTGGTTTTCTGGTGTTGGCAGTCACAACATGGTGTAACGGTAGATCAAGGTTTTTCAATGCCCTGAGAGCTGAATCTTTCCCCACACCTGAAGGTCCTGAAATGATGATCATCAACGGTGTGTCTTTTATTATTTTAAAATTAACTTCTGTGTTTTTCAATTGTGCCTTGCCAATAATAAGTTTTTAGTTTATTGATTATAACGGATTTGAAAACATGAATATTGCGCATGAAAATCGAAAAAAATTAATATGCTCTTGCTGCTGTGTGTAATTGAGGATAGCTATACATCCAACTCATTTTTCTGATAAAAGAAGCAAGAGAAGGCTGCCGAGCTCGAAAAAATCGCACATCATCTCCAACCGGGTCTTTTCCGGCTGCGCTGAACGGCTCATCAGCATAAGCACCGTGAAACGCAAAATAAGCTTGGTTGATCTTCCTGATGTGGTACCCGTTTTCCCAAAAGGTCAAACGCCGCATTTCCATATATCGTTCAGCTTCATCAATTTTTTCTTTTGACAACAATTCATCCACCAAAATTCTTGTCTGATACATTTCTTTTGAAAAGTTGAATAGTTCTTGATTGGGCTGTGAAGCAGAGGCTGATGCTTGTAATGTTTTTGGTTCAATCGCCTCAATTTCAACCAGGTTTGAATAGAACATTTCAATAACCGCATCGCTTATTTCAACGCTGGCTATTGAAGCGACCGTTTCATTCATGGTGCGCAGTTCGCGCGAGGACGAATATCTTAAACCTAATGGTCGAAGTGCAAGATAATTGTGAACCCATTCATGCGCAATTGTTTCGATAAGATAACTGAGATTGGTTGTATTAATTACCATCGTAGGATATGTGCTAACTCCTCCTACTGAGACGACCAAGGCAGAATAATCTGAATCCTTTTCAATAGCATTTTCAAGTTTTACGATCTCATTTAGATCCACATCTGCAATTAAAGAAATGTTCTCTTCCTGAAAAATAGCTTCACGGGGAGATATTATTAATTGATTTGGAAGTTTGGTCGTTTGAAACAAAATTGGCGGAAAAGGTGTTCCAATTTCCGATAAACCGAGTGAATAAATGGCTTGCCCAATCTGATATTGAAGGATAGATTCGGTGAGTTGTTTTTGGTTGGTCAATATACTATTAACGTTTTCTAATTCTTTCTCGAAGTCAACCGCTTTTTTTTCGGGAGTTGGAATATTTGGGTCCCCATAAATTTCTGAAATATTTTGCTGTAATTCATTCACTGTTATTAGGAGAGTAAAATAATCCTCGATGATTTTCCTCTGTTGGGAAGTGTTTAGATAATGCACAGATCCCAGGCTTGCGG
This sequence comes from Pelolinea sp., assembly GCA_030655835.1. Lineage (GTDB taxonomy): Bacteria > Chloroflexota > Anaerolineae > Anaerolineales > Anaerolineaceae > Pelolinea. The sequence continues at coordinate 3,697 of JAUSPC010000060.1, read as the reverse complement.
TGGAAATCTTCTCCCATACAGCAGAAATTTCCCATCCCGTGTAGTCAAATTCGTATTGTCTGGTGTATTGGCGTATCTTGTCAGAGAATTCTATCGGGTTCCAACTGCTTGATGTAAATGACAGTAATAAAAAAGTTAGTGAAAGGAAAAAATAAAAAAATCTTTGGAACATTTCTTTTCGCATTTAAATTGAATTATATCTTGATGATTCCTCGAATCTTGAAATTGTTAATGAATTGTATATAGATTTAATATTGACAAGAATACATAATCATTATATAAATTATACGAAGCAATAATTTATATAAGGAAAAGGAAATAAAATGGCCAGACCAAAAAATTCGCCGGAAAAAATTGAAGCGATGCGAAACAAAATGATGGACGCAGTTATCGAGTTGTTAGATGATGTTAGTCCTAATAAAGTAAGCATTCGAATGATCGCTGAAAAAGTTGGGGTTTCTCATATGGTTTTCTATACCTATTTTGAAGACCGTGAGGAATTGATGAATTCTCTAATTGACCGTCAGCAGAAACGAATTGATCAGCATTTTGAAGGATTACAGGAGAAATCTCAAAAAAAACCAGTTATTGATGTGTTGAAGACAGTTCTGCATAAGTATTCTGAAACAGCGCATGATCATCCAAAAATTTACAGTTTATTTTGGCTGACTCCCAGGGAAGAAGGAAAGGGAAAGAATAAAGTCCATTCATTCAGACATTTGGAACCAAGTTTGGATAATATTGCCAAATTACTTGATTTGGGGATGGAAAAAGGAGAATTTATTCGTCGTGATCCCAAGCTTGCTGCGCATACAGTTATGTCGATCATGAATGCGCCATTGATCCTTCATCGGTGTGGAAGGAAACCTTCTGAATATACGTGTGAGCAAATTCTTGAAGAGACAATCACCGCAGTATTTGCTTATCTAAAATCAGATAAATAATTATTTAGATCAACCCCAAGTTTCTTATTAAACAATTAGAAATAATCTAAGATATATGAGGTATTCGTGGTTAAAAAGAAAGAAAAAAAATCAGGTGCAGTTGCGCCTGAAAAAACAAAAGTAGTCGATATGGTTGTGGTTCTCTTTAAAAAGCGCCCATACATTGTGGTCGGAGGCGCCGTTCTGATTCTGGTCCTAATTTTTATTTTGGTAAATGTTTTTGGGCCGAATAACAATATTGATGGTGATTACCAAACAGCAATTGTAACGCGTGGTGATCTAATCGCGATCGTTGGTGCCACCGGAATTGTGGAGGCAAACCAATCAAGCGAATTAAACTGGGAAACTACTGGCAGAGTTGAAGTAATTTATGTTTCAGTTAATGATTCGGTTGAAGGTGGCGATGTGTTGGCGGAATTAGCGGATAACACACTCCCGCAGTCGGTTATTCTGGCACAGGCTGATCTGGTCACCGCTCAACGTGCTCTGGGCGATCTGGTCAGCTCAAATACTGAAAGTGCTTTGGCATACACAGACCTCTTGGAAGCGGAACAACAACTAAGGGATGCGGAAGATGAGCGCGATCAATGGAATTACAACGATGCAAGTGATGAAAGAGTTTCTGAAGCACGCGCTGAATTTCTAAGGGTTGAGGAAGACTTTAAAGCCGAACAACTTACCTATGATAAGTTTGCCAATATTGATGACTCGGATCCACAAAAAATTCAAGCGCAGGCATCATACGAGGAAGTAAAACTTGAACGGGATAAAGCATTAAGGGCTTTGAATTATATTCTTGGAAAATCATACGATCAGCAGGTTGCAGAAGATTATGCGGATTATGATGTAGCTTTTGCTCAGTTGGAAGATGCGCAAAGAGCCTGGGATCGTGTAAAAGATGGCCCTAATGCCGATGATATCAAAGCGGCGGAAGCAAAAGTTGCCGCAGCTGAAGCTACAGTTTCCCTTGGCCGCATCGAGGCACCATTTAGTGGGACTGTTACAAAGGCAGAACCGAGAGTGGGAGATGAGGTGAAAAACGGCACGAGTGGGTTCCGAATTGATGATCTATCAGAATTGTTTGTCGATGTTGAGATATCTGAAGTAGATATTAACCGCATTGTTGTTGGGCAAAAGGCAGAGCTTTCATTCGATGCCATAATCGGGGAGACATTCACGGGCAATGTTGTTGAGGTTTCTTCTGTGGGAATTGAGAACGGAAGTGGAGTAGATTTTTTGGTAACTCTTAAGATCGTTGATCCATCTGAACAAGTGCGTCCTGGAATGACAGCGGCTGTGAATATTGTCGTCAGTGAAATAAAAAATGTCCTAGCAATACCTAATCGGGCTGTGCGCCTTAAAGAGAATGAACGAGTGATCTATTTACTAAAAGATGGAGAAATTCAAGAAGTTACTGTCAAATTTGGCTCTTCCTCTGATGTCAGCTCTGAGATCATTTCCGGTGAAGTTGAAGAAGGCGATCTGGTTGTATTAAATCCTCCAATGGAGTTTGCAACTCATAGTGGACCACCGGCGTTCGTAAGGTAAACGATGGAGCACAAAGATGATGTGATCTTCGCGAAAGGGATCAAAAAAACCTATCAAATGGGTGAGGTTGAAGTTAATGCGCTCCGAGGCATTTCTATGAGAATTGCCAGAGGAGAAGTAGTATCTATCATGGGCCCATCTGGATCAGGGAAATCCACATTGATGAATATCATTGGTTGTTTAGATCGTCCAACATCTGGGGATTACTTTTTAGATAACCAATTAGTATCTAATATGACAGATGATCAACTGTCAAGTGTTCGAAATAAAAAGGTTGGTTTTGTTTTTCAAAACTTTAATTTATTATCAAGATCAACTGCGTTAATAAATGTTGAATTACCACTTCGATATGCGGGAGTTATTGAAGGGAGGCGTGAAAAGGCTGTTCGGGCGTTAGAATCTGTTGGCCTGGGAGATCGAATAAACCATAAACCGACTGAATTATCAGGTGGACAGCAGCAAAGAGTAGCAATGGCGCGTGCGATAATTAATAACCCTTCGATCATATTGGCGGATGAACCGACGGGAAACCTGGATTCTAGATCAGGAAAAGAAATAATAGAGCTTTTACTTAATCTGAATAAGAATTTTGGCACGACATTAATAATCGTCACCCATGACGCTAAGATCGCAAAACAGACACAAAGAGTTATAAAGCTATATGATGGATTAATTAAAGGGGGGAAAAAGAAATGAATCTTACCCAATCCATTCGTGAAGCATTAGAAAGCTTAACTGCGAACAAATTACGGGCCGCGCTTACCATTCTTGGAATTGTGATCGGTGTGGCGGCTGTGATTGCCATGCTTGCTGTTGGAGCGGGTGCCCAGGATACGATCCTCGGCTCAATAAGTGGTATAGGAACAAATTTATTGTTCGTTTTCCAGGGAAACTTTCAACAAGATGTGCGCAATGAACAACCGTTAACATTAGGCGATGTGATGGCGTTTTCGGATGCTTTCCAGGCACCCCATATTGATTCTGTAGCGCCATCTATTTCCGGTAATATCGAAATTGTCTTTGAAGGTGAGTCTACGGTTGCTGAAGTGATGGGTGTAACTTCAGAATTTGAATCTGTCCGAAATTATGATTTGACCGAAGGAAGTTTTATCACGGATGATAATGTAAATGGACGGGCGTCAGTCGCTTTGTTAGGTCCAGAGGTTGCGGATAAATTATTTGGCAGGCGGGATTTTATTACCGGT
>JAUSPC010000058.1 GCA_030655835.1 Pelolinea sp. | reverse complement strand
GCCGGTAGAGATACAGCCGGGCAAATCCGGAGAATAAGCAGAATATCCGGTATTTGTTTTTTCAATTATAATAGTATATTTCATTTTAACCCCGCTTGCTTGAGAACGCTGTTTAATGTGCCTGGCGCTATGTCATCGCCCGGTCTGCCCGGGACAGTGACCGTGCCGGGCTTTGTCGGATGATGATATTGACAGTGACTTCCGCGTGTGCGCGTCAGATACCAGCCATCCTGTTTCAGCATTTTAATCACATCCCTTATTTTCACGCAGTTGTTTCTTTCACTAAACACATAATACCACAGGCATTTTTATTGTGGCAACAATTATTTTCGCGTTTTTGCCATACCAAATTTCGCACGTCCAGCGGCAGGGCTGTGATAATTACGTTGTCACCGGAATCAGTTGAATTATTTAACCTTGTCGGCGGGTCGGTTCGTAATCTTTGCAAGCACGCCAGTGGCACTTTGCGCTTCTACGCTTTACCGTTAATTATTCTCAGCCTGGCGACTATGACGATTTAATCCAAGCGCGAATCCTGCCGCCGTTGTAGATGGTGGGGGTCATTCCTTTTGTCAATATTCATTTTATTTTTCATATAAATATAACTTAATCAACTTGATTCAATTTGTGTTATGATGTATTCTCCAAATCATGAATACAATTACTACAGCATTAAAGACAGAAACAGACTACCGTGTTGCTTCTCATAATCATTTCATTATACGCGATGACAGCATAGATTACGGTAAAAAAACTGAAATCAGTCATGATAGAACATGCTCTTGCGGGCCCACCAATATTAACTGTATGTCAGCCAAAGAATGGTTGAAATCGCAAATTGGTGTCTGGCAGTTTTTCTACGAATCCAGAGATGTGCGCGATAAAAACCTGCACCCGGCCACGTTCCCGATATCACTATCAAGAAAAATAATAGAATTATTTAGTCATCAAGGCGAACTTGTTCTTGATCCATTTGTTGGAAGCGGCACCACTTTGATTGCCGCCAACGATACGGGCCGGAATTCTATCGGCTTTGACTTGCAGAAGAAATATATCGATCTTTGCGAAACGAGATTGCAACAGGGCGATCTTTTTAATAATTCAAGGCAACTAGCCATTCAGGATGATGCTCATAATGCTGTAAAATATATTGACAAGGAAACTTTAAGCCTGATCTGGACATCGCCTCCCTATTCCAACCTTTTGAATAGAGTACGCAAAAATAAATCTCCGAGGGATAGAAATAACGAACAACTTGGGCGAGTTGAACAATATTCACAAGACCCCCGTGATCTCGGAACAATGCCAATTGATAGCTATACAAAGACAATGGGAGATATTTTTGAGACGCTATTGCCGCTCCTGCGCTTTAAGGCGCATTGTGTAATCAATGTTCCCGATATGTGGTGGGAGAACCAACGAATCACTATACATGTTTCGTTAATTGAAGAGTTGCGCCGGAGAGGATACGAATTGCGAAATATTATTATTTGGGACAGGACGAATCTTGTAAATAAAATTGGCATTTTTGGCTGGCCAAGCAATTACATTACCATGGGCGTCACATTTGAATATCTTTTAGACTTTTGGAGGCCGCCAATCCATAATTGCTAAAATATTATGCAAACATTTACCAAAGACGATTTAATTCAAAAGCTTCAGGAAATAAAGTCCCGCGGTTGGATACCTAATGCGCGCCGTGGCAACGCTGGCGGGGTTGGGAACACACTTGAAGATTTGCTTGGTATTCAAGAAAACAATCTCCCTATTCCGAATGCTGCCGAATGGGAATTGAAATGTCAGCGCAAGGATACAACTTCATTAACAACCCTTTTTCACATGGAGCCATCCCCAAGGGCAGTGCGTTTCGTCCCAAAAGTATTTCTTCCTTTATATGGCTGGGAACACGAATTGGCAGGCAAAGAATACCCAAGCTCAGAAATGAGTTTCCGGCAGACAATCCACGGAAAATCTCGCAGCGATCGTGGATTTGGGGTTGTTATAGATAGAAAGTCTAAAAAGGTTTTGATTTCCTTTGATAAATCGTCTGTTGATCCGCGCCATCAAAAGTGGCTTCATTTGGTTGAACGTCGTGCTGGACCCAAAGAATTAGACCCACAGCCATATTGGGGATTTGACGACCTCTTTCATAAAGCGGGCACGAAATTGCTCAACTGCTTTTATGTACAAGCGGATGTTAAGCGCAAAAATGATCGTGAATTATATCACTACAACTCTATCATGATTCTTCAAAATTTCAGTTTGGATAATTTTCTAAAAGCTATTGAAGACGGAATTATTCTTGTGGATTTTGATGCAAGAACCGGTCATAATCATGGCACAAAATTTCGTATCCGTCAGGGAAATTGGGATCGCTTATACGCCGATGTTAGAAAGATATAATAAACTGACAAATCGATTACAACTATTCTCTGGACTCTACGACCTGACCGGCGGTGGTGACGAAAGCGAGTTGAATGTTATGTTATGACTGGATCAAAAAACGACGCGAATATTTCGGGCATAAATGCAGATTCTACTTCTACCAATAGTATTCGGTGTGCTCTAGAATGTATTTCCGGCGAGAAGAAGGTTGATGTGGCGGTCTCCCAACTGGCAGAACGCTACACCGCCTTGCACAATATGCGCGACCGGAGCATGCAGTTTGCCGTTTGGATTCTCGGTTTGGGATTTGTAATGGCTTGGCTCTTAATTAGTGAAGTCGCTCTAACTCCTCTTCAGACTTACCTGACTTTCGCCTTCTTGGTCGTCATTGGCGTTGCAAGTTTTCTGTTTGTGCGGGGCATCCATATTGGTTTCAAGAACAACATGGCAATCGCAGCACGTCTCGAAGAAGCGCTCATGCTATTTGAGGCCGGCACCTATCACAGGACTCTTCCTGTACTCAATGGAGACTTTAACAGTAAAAAATTCAAACCGACCGAGCACTTCTTCACGCTCTACTGCCTTCTAGCGGCTGTCTATCTCTTTCTGGTTCTACTTGTGATTGTCAATCCTTGCGCGAAGACAGATGGACTGAAAGCCGAGAAAACGGCGATTGAAAAGGCGACGACAAAATAACGGAGGTATTTA
>JAUSPC010000048.1 GCA_030655835.1 Pelolinea sp. | reverse complement strand
CCATTCTTGTACCTACGAAAGCGATCTTGCGATTAAAAGTTATTGCAGAGTTTACTGCTTGCTGCACTCGTGAGATCAAAGAAGCGAAACTGGCAATGATTATTCTGTCTTTGGTGTTCTTGAAAACATTATCGAGCGCTTCACTGACCACCATCTCTGATGGTGTCCAACCAGGCCGAGTTGCATTCGTGGAGTCGGCGATAAGAGCCAACACACCCCTTTGGGAAAACTCAACTAATTTTGCGTAATCGGTTGGCCAATTATCCACAGGTGTATGATCAAATTTGAAATCTCCTGATTGGACGATCAATCCTTCTGGTGTATCGATCCCTAAACCGACGGAATCAGGAATGGAATGACATACATGGAAAAAGTCAATCTTAAATGGGCCAAGTTTGATGCTTTCCCCTGCTTTAATTGTTTTTAATGTCGCTGAATCCAGCATTCCGCGTCTGGATAATTTCACCTTCACCAACCCGAGGGTTAATGGTGTCCCGTAAATTGGTGCCTGTATCTCTTGAAGTAAGTGGTGGACCGCCCCGATATGATCTTCGTGCCCGTGCGTGAAGATGATCCCGCGAATTTTTTCCTTTCGGCTTCGAAGATAGTGAAAATCAGGAATAATGTAATCGATCCCCAACATATCATTATCCGGGAACATCATTCCACAGTCTACAATGATGGCTGCATCTTCATACTCGTACAGCATCATATTACGGCCTATTTCCCCAAGGCCGCCCAGGGGTATTATCTTTAAATTTGAATTTTTCATAATTTCCTTTTTAATTTAATGTGATCATCAGATCACTAATAGTTATTTTATTAAAAAAACCCTGGCGAGTTAATTCGACCAGGGCGTTGAATATTTAATTATAAGTTTTGTTCCTATAACAATCATTCATTCAGTCATCTCGCTAAATCGACCAAAGAGATTGTACCATGTGAATCCAATTTAATGAAGTTGAATTGTAAAAGTTATGTTAATAATACTTAAACGAATGCGGTTTGTTTATACAGCTGATCACGAATCTGAAATACTTGTCTTCGGAGAAGATCATCGCGCTCGATAAGATCTGCAATTTTCTCACAGGCATAAAGCACTGTGGTGTGGTCGCGACCGCCCATTCTATCCCCAATATGTGGAAAAGAAGCATTCACCATATCCCTTAGCAAATACATGGCAATTTGTCTGGGAAGTGAGATCTTTTTTGAACGATTCCGACTGAGGATCTCTTCCCGTGTAAGATTAAAAGTATCCGCGACGACTTCCAGTATTTGATCCGGATCAACTGAGCTTGGTATTGGTAGAAAATCTGTTAAGGCGATCTTTGTTAGTTCTAACGTGAGCGGTTTTCCGCTCAGATCTGAATAAGCGAGCACACGGGTGAGGGCGCCTTCAAGTTCGCGAATATTCGATTGGATATGGTGGGCAATATTTTCCAAAATTTCGTCCGGGACAATTCTCCCTGCACGATCTGCTTTTGTGCGCAGGATCGCGATGCGGGTTTCCAGCTCGGGCGGCTGAATGTCAACGATCAACCCCCATTCAAATCTTGACCGAAGTCGTTCTTCCAATGTGACTAAAGATTTAGGAGACCTATCCGAGGAGATCACGATCTGTTTATTCTGGCCGTGAAGTGTATTGAACGTATGAAAGAATTCTTCCTGGGTTGATTCTTTACCTGCAATGAATTGAATATCATCAACAAGAAGCACATCAATACTACGGTATCGTTCACGAAAGCTTTCAGTATCATGACGGCGAATGGAATTGATCAAGTCGTTGGTGAATTCTTCTGAGGAAACATACAGCACATTCAGATCGCGGCTGGAGGTGTCATTCCCAATGGCTTGTAAAAGATGTGTTTTCCCCAATCCCACCCCACCATACAGGAATAATGGATTGTACGCATGCGCGGGGCTTTCCGCAACAGCCTGGCTTGCCGCGTGTGGTAATCGGTTGTTTGGGCCGACAACGAAATTGTCAAATGTGTAGCGGGAATTGAACTTCGTTGGGAGAGCTCTTTGGGATTTTTCCGGAGAACTAACAATGGGTTGGCGAATCTCCTCTTCTAGAGGGGCATTTTCATTCGTGGATCGAATTAAGAAGGAAACGGTTTGGGGAGCATCCATAATACCAGTCAGCATTTTTTCGGCAGTTGTGGTCAGACGATTTTCCAACCAGTCTCTGGCATAAGCATTTTGTACACCGATGGAAAAGGAATTTTTATTATGTTCAATTAACTCTGTACCTTTAACCCAAGTATCATACGTCGCTTTGGGCATATCCATCTGGAGTTGTCCTAATGTGGCCATCCACGCCTGCCTTGCATCCATACCTTCCGTGCCTCCTTTCCTTCAGTAATCCCTGCGCCGTGATGTATTTAATAATGCCCACTTTCGATATAAAGTGGGATCACATGTATGAAATTGATAATCAGTTTTTGCTTTTGGGAATACCCTTCATTTTATTGTTGGGCTTGCCCCGTTTATTGGACTGAGATGATTTTAGCAAATTTCTTTTCAAGTAACAATACTTTTACCCTACGGGAATATAAAAAAATCATCTTCTTTAAGGTTTAATACCTTAAAAAACTGTGTGTATTTGGTGTAATAATTTGCCTCTTGTAGAACGCAAGTTCTTGAATAGCCATAGCGATGAAAAAAAGATCATCCCCTACATGTATGGGTAAGACCATAAAATTATATATACAATAGGTTGATCGGTGAGTGATTGATTAAAAATTCAAGATCCAAAAAATAAGCCGAACATCTAATTCACGCACATTATTATGGATTAAGAAAAAGAAGCCGGTTGGGCCATTTCTTCTACCGCTCGATGAGCGAGCTCCACAGCATAATTTATCCCCCTATCCCATGGATACACCTGGCTCATGCTTGCCAAGAATAACCCTGGGAGCGGTGTTGTGATAGGTAATAAGTTTTGTGAATGATTGATGTGGGGAATTGGTTGAGCGTATGGAGTCTTGAAGACCCAGGTTTTATTAACCCATTCTTTTGAGAACGCCGGATTGATCTTTTTAAAGCTTGGAATGAAGAGATCAGTTAATTCTTCGATGCTCATTGAAAAATATTTATGAGTGCTGTCTAAATAATCTCCACAATAGATCAAGTGTTCATTGTTGAAATGTTTCGAAGAGATGTAGTTTGTATGTTCTACCAAAGCAAGGAAAGGAAACCCAGCTGATTTTGGCAAATTAAACCAGTAGTACCCTTCTGATGATAATTGGTGTTTTAAGGATACAATGACAACGATCGATCCAATACTGCTTTGGGCATCGATTATATTAACAAATTCTTCATTAAGCTGGGGAGTGATCCGGGACAAAATCTTAGGAGATATGGTTGCCAATACTTGATCAAAGATATGACTTTCCCCATTAATCGTCAGCCGTATATTTCCGTTCTCTAAAGATTGGATCTCTGTAATGCTTGTGTTGAAGGAAAACCGAACCCCAAATTCCGAAAGAATATGCGTGAATTGATCCATAAATGCCTGAAATCCGCCTTGAAATGTACCTAATTTAGATGAGCGGGCTTTGAACCGCGCCCAGAACCAGGCCATATTCACATCCTGGTAATATTCGCTGAATTTACCAACCAACATCGGTTTGAAAAATACCTCATAAAGATTCCGACCGTAATAACGTTTTATCCATTCAACGGCAGTATATTTTTCCAGTGGTTTCCAACCAGAAAAATATTTAAGGAAGACGGTAGTAAATCCAAATCGTATTTTATCTATTAGAGAAAACCCCGGGAACAACAGAGCGGATATGGGTGAATCCAGCGGATAGAATTTGCCTTCGTGGTAGACAACTGTCGTTGGTCTCATAAAGATCACCTTATCAGAAAGACCAAGTTCATCGATCAATGAAAGGATTGACTTATCAGTTTCGAACCAGTGATGATAGAACTTTTCCAAAGACCAATCCCAATCTTGTTCTTTAAAACCGGCAGCTAGTCCTCCGGGTGTGCCTTCTCTTTCAAAAACCGTGACATCATGACCTTTATTTTTAAGATCGAAAGCGGCGGTTAGACCTCCAACCCCTGCTCCAATTACCGCGATTTTCATGATGCCCTTTCTGTTTTTGCTTGGCTCATTTCTTTACTCCAATTTAATCCAATTTTTCCAAAGAATACCCCACCCACAACTGTGATCGGCAGCCATAAAACTGCATGTAAAAGGAGTGTATAACTTGCGGAGATCTCGGGCTTCACACCGAATGCGGTGAGCAAAGCGATGCTGGGTGCATCAAAAGTTCCTATATAGCCTGGAGACGAAGGAATTATGGTGAGTAGATTAAGGATCCCATTCAGCAACATTAGGGTGGAGAAACTGACCCTGAAGGGAAAAGCAAGCATTACAAACCAGTAAAATCCGGTTTCAAGCAGCCAAATGATAATTGATATCAGAAGAATAATGACCATATCATAAAAAGATGAAAGAGAACGCAACCCGAAAAAGATCTTTTTAATAATTGATTGAAATGTTCCTTGCCATTTTTCCGGGAGGATCTTTCCGATCGTCAATAATAGAATTTTTTGAACTTTGTCTGAGAAGATAGCAGCAACGATGAAGAAGATCAAGGCACTAATAAAGAAGATGGAACCCCAAAGCGTCACTTTTTGGATGGTTGGGGTAAATTCAGCCATGCCAGGAAGATTCGTGACTTTCGGAAAATTGAAGATGATGAACCCAAGCATGATCACACCATCAAAGATCCGTTCTATGACGATAGTAGTTAATGAGGCGGATATGGGAGTTTTGTTATTGTGTTTCAGAACTACAGCGCGCAATAATTCGCCCGCGCGGGCTGGGTAGATATTGTTTCCCATGTAGCCGATCGTAACGATCGGGAAAATTTCTTTAACCGAGATATTGTTTATTGGCCGGAGGAAAAAATGCCAGCGCACAGAACGCATCCAAACACCTAAAAAATAAATAATGATACCGGGAAATACCCAAATGAATTTTGCGGACCGAATACCCACCCACACATCTGTTAATTGTAATCCGCGCAGCGCGAAAAATAGTGAAAACGCACTGATCAATAAACCAACCCAGAAAAGCCAGCGCTTCATATTAGGATTCTATCACGCAGTGTTTACTCGAAATGGGATTATTGTTTTTGAGTATGTTCATTATAGAGATCGCCAAAGCGGTGTTTCGGGTGGATATCTCGGTAGGAAATGTTAAGAAGTTGAATGGCCGGGAATTATTTTATTTTCAGCTTTTTTCTTGTCACTGGCAGCTGCTTTTTCTGGTTCTGAACTTTTTTCTGTTTTTTCTGTCTCGGATTTTGGTTTGCTTGGTGAGACAGATCCGGAACTGGAACGATGGTCGGTTGAATAGAAACCCGATCCTTTATAAATAATGCCTACAGGTGTGTATACTTTGTGCAGTGAAATATGCCCACAATCAGGGCATTTTTTTAGCGGATTATCAGAAAATTTTTGCTGTTGTTCAAATTGGTTCCCGCATTTATCACAATGGTATACATAAACTGGCATACTTCAATCCTTAAACATGTTTGTATTGTGCATTACAAAGGTATTTTAGTTTATGATTATATGCTAAATATGATAAATTTTTCTAAGAAAGATATTAATCTGTATACTTTAATGAATAGAGATACTTTTCATGAAAAAATTTAGGAGGTGAATGTGTCAGAATCACGTGAAGTGCGGGCTCCCCGCGGAACTAAACTTACTTGTAAATCATGGTTGACCGAAGCGCCATTCAGGATGATCCAAAATAATCTTGACCCCGATGTTGCCCAACGTCCGGAAGATCTGGTGGTTTATGGGGGTCGTGGTCAGGCTGCGAGAAACTGGGATTGTTATGACGCGATCATTGATAGTTTGAAACAACTAGAAAATAATGAAACACTATTAATTCAATCAGGGAAACCAGTAGGTGTATTTAAGACTCATGAAGATGCTCCGAGGGTGTTGATCGCTAATTCCAATTTAGTACCGCATTGGGCAACACAGGAACATTTTGATTCTCTAACTGCCCAGGGGCTAATGATGTATGGGCAGATGACAGCGGGGTCATGGATCTATATTGGAACTCAGGGAATTTTACAGGGTACATACGAGACATTGGCATCGCTTGCTCAGCTGCGCGGTTGGGGTTCATTAAAAGGTAAATTTGTTTTATCCGCTGGCCTCGGCGGTATGGGCGGTGCTCAGCCGCTAGCCATCACTATGAACGAAGGTGTGGGTTTGATTGTTGAAGTTGATCCAGAGCAAGCACAGCTCCAAAAGGAAATCGGTTATTTGGACATGGTGGTTGATGACCTGGAAGAAGGGTTGAGCCTTGTGCTGGATGCAAAAGAGAAACAGATCCCTCTTTCAGTTGGGGTGATCGGTAACGCGGCTGACATATTCCCGGCTCTTTTGGAAAGTAATGTGATCCCGGATGTAGTAACAGACCAAACTCCTGCGCATGATTTTCTAATGTATGTGCCAGTGGGATTTAGCCCAAGCGCAGCAGACGAATTGCGAAAACGAGATCCAAAGGAATATACGCGTTTATCAACTGATACTATGACAAGCCATGTTTCTGCAATGCTTGAATTTCAGAAACGCGGCGCGGAAGTTTTTGATTATGGAAATAACATCCGACAACGAGCGTATGATAATGGATTGAAGAATGCCTTTGATTTTCCCGGATTTGTGCCGGCATATATCCGTCCGTTATTCTGTGAAGGAAAAGGACCTTTCAGGTGGGTCGCGTTGTCAGGAGAAAAGGAAGATATTTACAAAACAGACCAGGCGATCATGGAGCTTTTCCCGAATGACGACCATCTCCACCGATGGCTTCGCATGGCAAAAGAGCAGGTTCCGTTTCAGGGACTCCCTTCTCGAATATGCTGGTTGGGTTATGGAGAGCGCATGCTCGCCGGGTTGAAGTTCAATCAAATGGTTGCCAGTGGGGAATTGAAAGCACCCATTGTTATTGGGAGGGATCATCTGGATTCAGGATCGGTTGCCTCGCCAAATAGAGAAACAGAAGGAATGAAGGATGGAACCGATGCGGTTAGCGATTGGCCAATTTTAAACGCACTATTGAATGCAGTTAATGGAGCCACCTGGGTCTCATTCCACCACGGCGGCGGAGTTGGGATTGGATTTAGCCAACATGCCGGAATGGTGATCGTGGCGGATGGTACGGAGAAAGCAGCCGCACGCTTAGTTCGCGTACTAACCGCTGATCCGGGAACCGGCGTTATAAGGCATGCAGATGCAGGTTACCAGATAGCGATCAACACGGCGAAAAAACACGGTATCAAAATACCGATGATGAAATAAAAAATAGGTGGCGAAAGCCACCTATTAGATTTAAAAAAATAATGGTTATGGAAGCTGGTTATTCGCCGCCCAATCTCCGCCTAAAGTGACACGAATATCAAACCCCGCGTTTGGATCGAACGTATTCCAGATATTGGCGGATGCGACCCCCATTGTTTTTGCTAAAAAGTCTACGGTATATGGTTTGCCGTTAAAGATCTCGATTTTTGAGGCTGGATAATATCCGCCTGCATCCGCAACCTGGATCACATTGATACCCTGGCTCTGGAAATATGCGGAAGTCCTATCTCCCAGACCTGCCTGGCCGCTGCCGTCCCAAATGACAATTGTAGCTGCCTCATCTCTCACCAGAGTTGAGTTCGAAGATGCCACGGCGATGGGCGCACCAGATCCGCTGCTGGCGAAAAGATCATCCCGCAGGATCCGAATTTTATCTGGGATAGGTTTTAATATATCCGCTCCAGCCGATGATTTTGTAATAATTACCATCGAGTAATCGATGACGCCCTTGCGTATATTGTTTGTATCCAATTGGAGGGCTAATATTCCCAACTGGATCGCCTGCTGCAAGTTTAGATTTGTTGTGATACCAGACGATAATTCTTGGTATAAAGTTGGAGCTTTTGAGATCAATTCTGGTAAATTATCATACTTTAGAATTCGATTCTTGATGGCAATGATCACTTCCTGCTGCCTTCGGGCTCGGTCCACATCGCCGCCTTGAGTAGATTTTCGTTCTCGTGCATATGCGAGGGCAAGTTCACCATCAAGCGTGTACATTTTTCCCGATTCTAAAACTTCTATCAAACCACTGTTAAACCTTGCAACACTGACATTTTGATCGGGTTGAACCACAACACCACCGATCTCGTCAATGAATCGCATAAATGCATCGAATCCAATTACCGCATAATAATTTACTGGAACACCAATGAACTGTTCGACTGTCTGACGGGCAAGCTCAGCGCCGCCGCCGGGGAGGTTATAGGCATCCCCATTTAGGTATGCTTCATTGATCCGACCATAACCAAAACCAGGTGTATTTACCCATAAATCTCTTGGAAGAGAGAGCATGGAAGCGGTTTTTGTGATCGGGTCAACGCTGAGTAGCATCATCGTATCGCTTCGGGTTGACCCTCCCTCTAGGTAATCACGATAATCCAAACCCAAGATGAGAATGGTTACACGGCTTTTCCCATCCCATGGCTCGGGTGTTGCGATACCGGGTCCGGATGCTGGTTTTGTAATCCCGCCTGAAATTTTCCCAGCAAGCGCATTTAAAATGGGTGCTCCGGGGAGATCGAGAATTGTCATTCCGGCAGTGAAGTCCTTTACAAACGAAAATGTAACCACGCTCGTGGTGATCGCCAGGATGATGAATACCACCAGCATGATCTTTGTTAATCCATCTAAACCGCGGATATTTTTTGAAAGCTTATTAAAGAAATTCATAATATTTAAATTACACCTTTAAAATCTAATAATCTCTATCAGTGCAAGTATTGGACCAATTTGAATAGATCTGCATCATTATTGAGGTCTTGGCGGAGGGATTGGTAAGTCCTTATCCTCGGTTTGTTGCCATTTATCTCCCTCATCAATCAACATCACAGGAATGTCCTCAACTATGGGATATTTGCGACCGCAATCCTGACAGATAAGCCAGGTATCTTTATGTACTTTCAACAACCCTTCTTTTTCACGCACACAAGCAGGGCATCGTAAAATTTCTAAAAGGTCTTTGCTGACCATATAAACTCCTTTTCTAACAATTATTGGCTGATGGGAATTTTACCACTGCCTACTTTTTATAGAGTTTAATAATTAATCTGAATTTTGATCGGGAATCCCTTCTGTTCCGGGTCCATATTCGTATACTGCCCGCCATGGTTCGTACCGGGTGAAAAAATTATCCTGAAATAAGAGGTCATTATCTCTTGAGACTGATCTGGAAACAATCACATCTGCTCCCTGGGCTTCCCAATCAATTTGCTTGACCTCACCAGCATCAAGATCTTCATTCGATAGATAAAGAGGTTTTTTTGGTTCAATAGTGTTGGTAGGTCCGGTTGTGGTCCAATTAATTAACCGGCCATCATATGTGGAATAGAATTTCCAGGTCAACCTGCTGTCTGGTTTGTAAATGTAGGTTTCCATTAATAACCAATAAGGGGTATCGTTGGTGAATTTAAGATCAACAAGGGGAATATAAACGGTCGCA
>JAUSPC010000046.1 GCA_030655835.1 Pelolinea sp. | reverse complement strand
TAAAATCTCCGTATTGGTAAAGGATTTGATATTGGTTGTCAACAGCGAGCACAGTTACTTGGTTTTCTTTAAAGAAGGTGGCTAAACTATTTGAAAGCATTTCTTCTGGAGAAAATAGTCCTATTATGCTAGTTTTAGAATAACCCGAGACAAGCACGGGAACAAACAACTTCTCATCAATTTTTTGAATTGGCAGATATTTAACTATTTCAGAAGAGTCTTTTGAAATTATGTCTAGTATTGTTTTCCAGGTTGGTGAACCTGCTAAAAATCTGATGGCTGGATTATCTTTAATAAAAGTTATAATCTCACCATCTGATGAAATCATCGCTGCCCCTCCATCAAAAAGTGACAGATCTTTATCAATTTGCGAAAAGCTATTTTCTATTAATTCTTTCGGAGAAAAATTATTAGAAATCAATTGTAAAATTAATTCACCGCGGGTAATCTCTTTATCCAGATTATCTGCAGCAAGTTGCACCACACGTAAGTTGCGATCAGCGACTAGAGACCTCATAGCGTTATAATGCAGTTTAAGACTTCCAAAAGTGACAATAAGGACTAATATTATCAGTGGTAGCACAACAACCAGAAACATTTGCAATGTAACGCCGCGTAAAAAACGTCTGCCAAAGCTGAAAATTGTTTTTTTATCGGGCTTGCTCATGAGTTTCGCGATCTTTAATATCTCTATATTAAATTGATTCTAATCCAAATCTTTCTTTATATTACCAATACAAGCATAATTGCTCCTAGAGTAATCATAATCAACCCGTACCATAGGCGGATTTTTACTGCATGGTCTCGTTCCCAGGCAGCCCATTGTCTGGCTACCATTCGGTTGCCTAGTGAAAGAAGAATGACGATGAGTGGCAAAACAAAAACAAGATTGTACAGAAATAGGTAGATTAATCCCCAAGATAAAGTGGTTTTAGCGTTGAGTAAGGTGATTATTGAAACATAAATGCCCCCGGAACATGGGAATGTACAGAGGCCAACTAAAAAACCTGCTGCGATAGTCGCGGGCAAAGTCGCTTGTTTGATCAACTCATACGCTTTTTCACCAGCAAGAGCGGGCATATGCAGCTTTATAGGGAATTTTGGGAATAAGAATTCAAATAAATTGATAGCACCCAGAACAATAAGCAGCCACGATCCAACGCGAGCTATGAAATGAGGCTCACTCGATAATCGAACCACGCGGAATAAGCCTAAACCAATCCCAAAATATACGATAAAAATCATCACTATGTACACAAATCCCAACTGCAGGATTCGGCTCCGTGACTGACGCAAAGTGAAAAGGAAAGCGATCAATAACAAAATAACCGCAAAGGCGCAGGGGTTGACTGAATCGATCAGACCGGTGACCAGAACTGTAGGGAGCAAGGCAGGAAGATTAGCTAAACCGACCGGTAGTGAACCTTTCGCGTCCCCCAGCGAATCCAATGCCTCTTCATATGGCGTTTGAATAGGGAAAGTCTGCACTTCCCCTTGCCAAGCCCAAAGTTTGAATTCGGTAGCTTCACCATGCATTTTTGGCTGCCACAGAACAAGTTTTTCCGGGAGGTTTGGAGAATTAAGGGCTGATTGAATCAGGTTTCCTGGTACATGTCCTAAAATAACTAATGTGCCTGCTTTGGTTGGGACAAATGCATATAAAGAATCAGCAATCGATCGCGGCATTTCAATGGCATCAATCATGGAAGACATGCGCTTGCGTTCTTCGGGGATTGTGTAGTCGTGAATTTCACTTATAAAAGATAAATTGCTTGCCGTCAACGCTGGTATGAGAACATCCTCAGTATAAGGCCAGCAATCAGTACAGCCAGCCGAAAAGAAAATATGAACAACATTGGGTGTTTCTTCTGATGGTTGGTTTGTTTGAGCTAGTACCGAAGAAATTGATCCTAACAGCATTAAGAAAACGATAAATATAGCAGTTAAGGTTAAGGTGGTTGGCTTATTTTTCATTGTTATTTTCTCCTGTTATTAATTAAGTTGCCAGGTATAAATTCGCTTTGGCGCATCCACATCTCGAATAATTAATTCCATTGTTTGTGCCCCATACAAAATATTTCCGCCTTCAGTAATTACAGGAAACGAGAGAATACCGGTAACGTGATGCCCGCCTAAAGGTGCATCCCATTTGACTGGGGAAATCTCTATTTCAGCATTGTTGGTGAGGGTTGATAGAAGCGCAAGATCCATAGTCAGATCTACCGAATGTGTTTCCATTTGAATGATGAAATCGATTGTCTCACCAGGATTGTTAAAATTGATCGGAGTGACAGAGATAGTTACATTTCCTTGTGAATCTTCAAGAGTTGGATAACCACCGACTTTTTTCTGGATGGGTTTTGATTCGGTCGGTTGCGCATTAGGCGTCAGCACCTCCGCTTTTTCGAACGGTTCAATTTCAGACACATTCGGTAAAATATCTTGTTGAGGTGATTTGCAGGCATATAACACCAAGGTTAATAAAAGGAATAATAGGATATTTCTTACAGGATATTTCATCATGATCCTTCTAAAAGGGCTTCGGTTAATAAGTTTTGGTTCAATATCGTTTTGGGTTCTCGGAATAAAATACATAACATAACACCGATACCAATTATATTTAACCCAATACTAATCAACATGAAGATAGTCTGATATTTTGCCAAGAAAGTTGCAGCAATTGTCAATCCCAAAAAGGGTAAAACATCCACAGCATGATGGGCGCAGCAAGCAACCATGGCTACTAATGATGTGGAACCACCAGCCCCCATTATTGGTCCACTTATTCCTGGAGAAGAAACGGGAATAAAAAGTCTAAGTTTAAGAATGCTATATAGGGCAGCTTGCACTCCAAACCCCAACATGATTGGTATTACCAATAGATAGTGTACTGCGGTTGTTTTTCCAGACAGTATTAAGGGGTGAATAAGAGAGGGCACAGGCGCTCATCAAGCAACCTGAACAGCCTCGAATTCAGATGGTGTCAAGTATGCCAGCGAAGAATA
>JAUSPC010000042.1 GCA_030655835.1 Pelolinea sp. | reverse complement strand
GAGATCAAAAAATGTTTCTAACGAACAGGAAGATATCATCAAGCGGACACTTAAGCAGCGTGCTTAATAGATTTCCTTTTGTTTTCAAACCCCGATCAAAGTCGGGGTTTTTCTTATGGTAAACTTTTTTTATTATCTGATTTAATTTAATAGGTTATTAAAATGAGG
Source organism: Pelolinea sp. (assembly GCA_030655835.1). Lineage (GTDB taxonomy): Bacteria > Chloroflexota > Anaerolineae > Anaerolineales > Anaerolineaceae > Pelolinea. The sequence goes on along the minus strand of JAUSPC010000042.1, from coordinate 18,518 downwards.
GTTTTTTATATCTAAATTCAAGGGAGTATTGGCATAACCGCCCTCCCTTTATCTTTTTTAAGCGAAAGGCTATGAATGAAAGAAGTAATTTATCCAAAATATATATTCTTTACTGGTGGGGTAATAAGTTCCGTTGGAAAGGGATTAACCGCTGCTGCAATTGGCAGGGAATTAAAGGAACGCGGTTTTTCAGTAGTTATTCAAAAACTGGATCCTTACCTCAACGTCGACCCAGGAACGATGAGCCCTTATCAGCATGGTGAAGTTTTTGTACTCGATGATGGGGCTGAAACCGACCTCGACTTAGGTCATTATGAAAGATTCATTGACAACCGTTTGACCAAAGAATCTAATATGACCTCCGGTCAAGTATATGCTGAGGTTATTGGGAAAGAAAGAAAAGGGGAATATTTAGGCGGCACCATTCAGGTCATTCCCCAAATAACAGATGAAATAAAAAGACGGATTCTGCTGGTAGCCGAATCTTCTCATGCGGAATTTGTACTCGTAGAAGTGGGTGGAACCGTGGGAGATATTGAGAGTTTACCTTTTCTTGAATCCCTGCGCCAATTACGTAGAGATATCGGGCAGAATAATGTATTCTTTATTCATGCAACCTGGCTCCCTCACATTGGTGCAACGGGAGAACTAAAAACCAAACCAACCCAGCATTCTGTTGGGGAATTACGATCGCGCGGCATCACTCCAAACATGATCATCGCACGATCTGACTATCCGATTGAAGATGCTTTGCGAGAAAAAATTTCTTTGTTCTGCGATGTAGATTGCGATTATGTGATCCCAGTTATTACTGCCCAATCGCTTTATGAGGTTCCGTTATTGCTTGAAGCACATGGTGTTGGCGAGAAAATTCTTGATTTTTTCAAACTAAAACGTCGACGTAAACCAGATTGGACCGATTGGGAAAAAATTATTGATGCAGAGAAGAACCCAACTCACCATATAAAAATTGCACTTGTAGGAAAATACGTAGAACTGCATGACGCTTATATGAGCGTAAAAGAAGCGCTTAAACATGCTAGTCTTAATCAGAAGGCAAAAGTCGAAATTCTCTGGGTGCATTCCGGAAAACTGGAAGAAAATATCGGTTGGGACCTAATTCAATCCGCAGACGGAATTCTTGTACCAGGCGGATTTGGTCACCGCGGGATCGAAGGCAAAATCAAAGCGATCACCTATGCACGGAAAAACAAAATCCCGTATCTAGGTTTATGTCTCGGTATGCAGCTGATGGTTGTCGAGTTTGCTCGATCTATCTTAAATCAACCAGAAGCAAATTCGACTGAATTTTCAGAGGACACTCCTTATCCGATCATTGACCTTATGCCTGATCAGAAAAATATCACCGATAAAGGCGGTACTATGCGGCTCGGACTTTATCCATGTTTTTTAAAGAAAGATACACGTGCGTATGCAGCTTATTCTCAGGAATGTGTTGAGGAAAGGCATCGACACCGCTATGAAGTAAATAATATCTATCGGGAGGAACTTGAAAAAGCCGGAATGATCTTTTCCGGGCAGTCTCCCGATGGTGTTTTGGCTGAAATTGCCGAACTAAAGGATCACCCTTTCATGGTAGGCTCCCAATTTCATCCCGAATTCCTCTCAAGGCCAAATCGTCCACACCCCCTTTTTAGCGATTTCATAAAAGCCGTCATCGCGCGAATAACTTAATCCCCTGCTTTCATCCTAAATGTAACCGTATTATAATCAGCAAGTTGAGCTAAAAAAATAATTTTATAGAGGTAAAAAATGTACACATTTATTGAATCAATAAACGCGCAAGAAATTTTAGATTCACGCGGTAACCCCACCATCGAAGTTGAGGTTATCCTAGAAGATGGCAGCTTTGGTCGTGCCGCAGTACCTTCCGGTGCTTCTACCGGAATTCACGAAGCCCTGGAACTCCGCGATGGCGATAAAAATCGGTATGGTGGCAAGGGTGTCACTAAAGCAGTGGATAATGTCAATATTCAGATCGCAGACGAACTTATTGGCTGGGACGCGACCGAACAGATAGCTATTGATAATACCCTGCTGCAAATCGATGGGACACCGAACAAGGCCAACCTTGGAGCAAACGCAATCTTAGGGACAAGCTTAGCGGTAGCAAAAGCGGCTGCCAACTCATTAGGTTTACCTCTTTACCGATATATTGGCGGCGTTTACGCACATGTTTTACCAGTTCCAATGATGAATATCCTTAATGGAGGCGCCCATACCGCATGGCAGTCAACCGATGCACAAGAATTCATGGTAATGCCGTTAGGCGCTCCCACTTTCTCAGAAGCAGTTCGCTGGGGAACAGAGATCTACCACGCATTAAAAGCAGTCCTGAAATCACATGGTTATGCGACCCTGGTTGGCGATGAGGGTGGATACGCCCCCAATCTAAAAGCCAATGTGGAAGCAGTTGAAGTGATCTTAGAAGCGATCGAAAAAGCCGGTTTCACTGCCGGAAAAGATGTCGCAATCGCCTTAGATCCCGCCGCTTCTGAATTTTATGATGAAGAAAAGAAAATTTACAACTTGCGTACAGAGGGAAAGAAGCTTGACCCTGCGCAAATGGTTGATTTCTGGAAATCCTGGGTTGACCAATTTCCGATCGTTTCAATTGAAGATGGACTGGGTCAGGATGACTGGGATGGTTGGAAGATGATGACTGCAGAATTGGGCGACCGATTACAGATCGTAGGGGATGATCTGTTAGTAACAAACCCGGAACGGGTCCAGAGAGCTATTGATGAAAAAGCTTGCAATGCGCTGCTAGTTAAAGTTAATCAAATTGGCTCATTAACTGAAACGATCGAAGCGGTTGAACTATGCCAGCGAAGCGGATGGAGAGCAGTCACCTCTCATCGATCCGGTGAGACTGAAGACACAACCATCGCTGACCTTGCGGTAGCTTTGAATACAGGCCAGATCAAAACTGGTGCTCCCGCCCGATCAGACCGTGTCGCAAAATATAATCAATTATTGAGAATTGAAACTGAATTGGGCGATACAGCTACTTATGCTGGCTGGCAGGCATTGAGAAGATAATTTAAATCTCAAAATTATAAGAGGGTAGAAAAACATCTATCCTCTTTTTTATTTAATAATAGGTATTAAATAAGTCTTTCACCAAGGGCAATTTCTACCGCTGCCCTGGCATGAATATAGGTAGTATTATAAACAGGAACATTGATATTCTCTGGACCAACCAATGACGGGATTTCAGTACATCCCAAAATGATCCCCTCTGCGCCTTTTGAAACCAAGCTTTCCATGATCCTGATAAATTCCAATTGACTTTTATGTTCAATCTTCCCCAATACCAATTCTTGATAAATAATTTGATTGACGATTGTTCGATCTTCTAGATCAGGCACAACCACATTAATTTTAAATTGATCTAACAACCGGCCTTTATAAAAATCCATCTCCATTGTGAAAATTGTTCCCAATAAACCTACTGTATGTAAATTCTTTTTCTTAATTTCAAAAGCAGCGGCATTAGCAATATGCAGGACTGGTACAGCAATTGCATTTTGGACTGCATCATACATCAAATGCATGGTATTGGTCGCTATCACAATAAAATCTGCTCCAGCTGAAACAAGCTGCTTTGCGGCTTCTACCATCACATCGGTTGCTTTATCCCATTGGTTGTTCTTTTGCATTTCTTCAAGCGGTGCAAAGTCAACAGAAAACATCACTGATTTTGCTGAATGTAAACCTCCTAATTTTTCGCGGGTAATCTCATTAATAATTCGGTAATACTCGATCGACGATTCCCACGACATGCCGCCGATAATCCCAATTGTTTTCATGTCTTTTTCCTCTACTTTTTGTTGAAATTAATGACCTTTGCTCCAACCCGTAATTACCATTTTAGTAATTGGTTGACTTGTGACCATATGGAAGAAAACATCACTTTTGTCAAACGACCTGTTTGAGTATTTTGTCGGCTAGGATGATAAGAGGATAATAACCATAACGGGCTTGCTTCCCATTGGAATAAATTTCCATGTTTAAATGTAGGTCTGCGGGTTGATTCAATCGTATATCTTTCTTTTAATATATCAAACGCCTTATTAAATGCAATTGATCCTAAAGCCACGATCCCTTTTATATTTTCCAACAAAACTAATTCTTCTATTAAATACCTGCGGCAATTATTTTGTTCCAAAGGTGTAGGCTTATTATTTGGAGGTGCGCAGCGGCATACAGCCGTAATAAATATATTTGTAAGCTTCAAATCATCCTGCAGTGATTTTGATATTGGTTTAGTGGAAAAACCAGCTTCATGTAAAGCGGGAAATAGAAAGTCACCAGATGCGTCGCCCGTGAACATCCTTCCTGTACGATTTGAGCCATGAGCTCCCGGAGCGAGACCTAAAATTAATATTTGTGCTTTTCTATCGCCAAATCCAGGAACTGGTTTCCCCAATAATCATTCTCTAAATATGAGCGCCTCTTCTCTTTAGAAACCTTCTCGCGCCAAGCGACAAGCCGTGGACAAATTCGGCATTTTATTAATTCAGATTCAAGTGATTCCCACGATCTATTATTCATTTTTGTCATTAATAAATAAACATTACGTCGCCAAATGAGTAGAAGCGAAAATTCTCCTCACGTGCGTATTGATAACAAGCTGTGATCTCGTCCAATCCCGCGAACGCACTTACCAACATCAATAAAGTAGATTTTGGTAAATGAAAATTTGTGATCATCGCATCAACAATATTAAATTGATATCCTGGATAAATAAAAAGATTTGTGGGCTGTGAGAAGGCTGGTAATTCATCATTTTCATTTTTATGCAGATATGCCGTTTCCAATGTTCGCACAGAGGTTGTGCCAACAGCAATGATTCTTCTGTTTTCTTTTCTGGCTAAGTTGATTTTATTAATTTCATTGTCTGTTATTTGGCACCACTCTGTATGAATGGCATGCTCTTCTACATTATCCTCTGTCACGGGTGCAAAGGTATCCAAGCCCACATGAAGAACGATTTCCGCAAATATGATCCCGTAATTCGTCAGGTCCGACAACAATTCATTCGTGAAGTGCAATCCTGCGGTTGGGGCTGCCGCGGAACCTTCACTATCCGCATATACCGTTTGGTACCTTCCCTGGTCATTCAGTTTTTCATGAATATATGGCGGCAGCGGCATTTCACCAATTTCAGCAAGAAACGGTTGAATTTGTTTTGAGAATTTTATGATCCGCTTCCCGCGCTGCAAAACATCTGTAATTGTGCCCAGCAAATCGCCGTTGAATAAGATCTTCACCCCTTCTTTGATGTTTTTACCGCCAACCAGCACTTCCCAGGAAAGATGATCTAATTTCTTTAATAGCAGAACTTCCGCTTTGCCACCTGTTTTCTTCCAGCCAAAAATCCGAGCGGGTAGCACTTTTGTTGTATTAATAACAAGTACATCACCGGGAATCAAATGTGACTTTAAGTTCCGAAAAATATCTTCGGAGATTATTGACTGCGATCGGTTATAAACCAACAATCGTGAATTATGGCGGGGTTCGATCGGTGTTTGCGCGATCTGCGATGGGGGTAAGTAATAATTAAATGTTTCAGTTTTCACATTATTTTAACAATGATGGTTGGGCGTTATTCCCGATTTTGTATGGCAGGTTTAAATGCTGGTAGGCCTTCTCGGTCGCTATCCTTCCCTGAGCAGTTCGGCTTAAGAAACCCAACTGCAATAAATACGGTTCCACCACATCCATGATTGTGTCAGCTTCTTCGCTTATGGACGCAGCAATTGTGCTCAAGCCCACCGGTCCACCGGCGAATTTCTTTATAATGGTCAACAACACCATACGATCAATTTCATCTAATCCAAGTTGATCTATGCTCAACATACCTAATGCTTCTTTAGAAGTATCACAAGTAATTCGCCCATTTCCTCTTACTTCAGCGAAATCACGAACCCTCCTGAGCAGACGTAAAGCTATTCGGGGTGTACCTCTTGAACGCTTTGCAATTTCAACAACACCGGGGTTCTCATATTCAAGTTCCATTAACACAGATGCTCGTTCAATTATCTGCGCAAGGGATTGTTCATCATAGTAATCAACTCGATAAACAGCTCCAAATCTAGCACGTAAAGGTGCACTGATCAAAGCCAACCGAGTTGTCGCGCCAATTACTGTGAATCTTGGTAATTTCAGCCGAATAGAGCGGGCTGATGGGCCTTTACCAATAATGATATCGAGCGCAAAATCTTCCATAGCCGGATAAAGAACTTCCTCAACAGCTTTTCCGAGCCGGTGTATCTCGTCAATGAAAAGCACATCCCCGCCCTGCAAATTCGTAAGAATTGCCGCGAGATCCCCTGGCCGCTCGATCGCTGGCCCCGACGTAACTTTAATATTTACATGCATTTCATTTGCAAGTACATGTGCCAATGTGGTCTTTCCCAAACCTGGAGGGCCATAAAAAAGAACATGATCCAGGGCTTCAGAACGCTGGTTTGCAGCCTCTATTAATATCGATAAGTTTTCTCTGAGTTGATTCTGCCCAATAACCTCATCGAGTAGTTTTGGCCGCAGGCTATTCCCGAGGGAATCTTCTTTTCGATTTTCCGGGTTGTTTAATCGTTTTTCTGGATTATCCATTTTTAATAATAAATTCCTTTTGATATTATACCTATTGAAAGGTATTCCGTTATAATAAATTATTTGATATCATCAATATAAATATAATGATCTCGGAGTTCCAATGGAAAACGTATTCTTATCTGAACACCCGTTAGTTAAACACAAATTAGCAAAGTTGCGAGATATCGGCACAGACCCCAAAAAATTCCGCGAGTTAATAAAAGAAATTTCCGGATTGCTTACTTATGAAGTCACTGCCGACCTGATGGTCAGAAATATTGAAGTAGAAACACCTATGGCAAAAGCAAAGGGAGTGGAACTGATCGAAAAAATCGGGCTCGTTCCGATTCTTCGTTCCGGCTTGGGAATGGTTGAAGGTGTTTGGGAGCTGATGCCATCTGCTGAAGTCTGGCATATTGGTATTTATCGGGACGAGGAGACACTCAAACCTGTTGAATACTACAATAAGCTTCCAGTTAGCCCATCCGTTGGTGTCTGTCTGATCCTTGACCCAATGCTCGCAACTGGCGGCTCCGCATCCGCAACCATTGATGTCTTAAAACGATGGGGTGTGGAAAGGATCAAATTTGTTGGAATCATTGCAGCGCCCGAAGGCATTCATCACGTTCATAAAAAACACCCTGACATTCCTTTGTATCTTGCAGCAATTGATGACCGCCTTAATGAGGTGGGGTATATTGTTCCCGGACTTGGAGACGCAGGCGACCGACAATTTGGTACAGGGTAATATACGGTTTAAAAGAAAAGGCTGGCAAATTGCCAGCCTTAATTTCTTATAGAAATTTTATGCAGCAGCTTCCACGATCTTAGTAAAATCTTCCGGTTTTAGACTCGCCCCACCAATCAGCCCGCCATCAATATCAGATTGCGAAAAGAATTCATTCGCATTATTGCTCTTTACTGATCCACCATACAGAATGCGGATCTTTTCTGCGGTACCCACACCGAACAAAGAAGCAAGATTTTTTCGAACGACATTTTTGATTATGTCATTCGCCTGTTCAGGACTGGATGCTTTTCCGGTGCCAATTGCCCAAATTGGTTCATATGCGACAATTAATTTCTGAGCGGTGTCAGAGTCAATGCCATCAAAACCTCTTTTTACTTGCCCGGCAACCACATCTTCTGTTTTACCTGCTTCAAATTCCTCTAATGTTTCCCCCACACATATGATCGGAAGAAGATCATTTGCAAAAGCAGCTTTCACTTTTAAATTAACCGTTTCGTCTGTCTCACCAAAATACGCACGGCGTTCAGAATGGCCGATGATCACATATTTGCAAAATTCCTTCACCATCAGAGGTGAAATTTCACCGGTATAAGCGCCCGAATCTTCCCAGTGTAAATTTTGTGAGCCTAACCCAACTTCAGTCCCCGCCAGCATACCCGAGACTACCATCAAAGAGGTAAAGGGAGGGCATAACACACGGTCAACTGTTTTTACAGCTTCCAGGCCCGGCAGCATATCCGCGACAAGCAGGGTTGCCTGTTCTACGGTCTTATTCATTTTCCAATTTCCAGCAACTAAAGGTTTTCGCATACCATTCTCCAAATATTTATTTTTATTCATTATAACGATTTTTTTATTTCCATAGGAATTATTTCAAAAAAACCTTATTGACGCAATACCTATTATTAGATATGATGGGATTAAGTCGGGTTGATCGGATAGCCGCAGTTCAATTTTTGAATTGAGGAAAGTCCGTACTCCGCAGAGCACGAAACCGGGGAAATCCCGGGATGGGGCAACCTATCGGTAAGGGCCACAGAAACATACCGCCTTTATAGGTAAGGGTGAAATGGTGGTGTAAGAGACCACCGGAAACTGCAGTAATGCGTTTGCCAGGTAACCCCCTTCGGGAGCAAGGTCAAGCAGAAACAAACCCTCAAGCTGCTCGCTTGAACAGCTAACGCTGATTGTTTCAGGTAGACCGCATAGACAGATGGCTATCCAGGTATGTAAATACCGGACAGAATACGGCTTATAGATCAACCCGGCTTATCGGAGGAAAAATGTCTGCCGTTCATAAATTTTCTGTTCATAACGACCAATTTCAATGGGAAGACGTCCAAGCGAATGTTTTGGATATGGACGGAATCCAATCAGCTAGAAAACATATCCTGATCGGTGATAAAGAAAATGCACCTAATTCCATTATGAGATTTTTCAATCTCGACCCAGGAGGGCATAGCAATTTAGAAAGGCATCCCCAGGAGCATTCGGTCATTATCCTTCAAGGAAAAGGGAATGTGCAAATAGGAAATGAAGTTTTTAATGTGGAACCATTCGATGTGGTTTTTATCGAAGGGAATGAATTGCATCAATTTTCCAACCCGTTTGATGATCCGTTTGGGTTTATCTGCGTGATCCCAAAATAAGCTGAATTATTCAGACCACATAGATCATAATCATAGACAAACCGGATAAGTGTGAAAGAAGGTCAAACGGTTTGTCTGTCAGTTGGATTTGAGGAAAAACCTTACTGCGAAGAGATCGAAATGTAAGTGAGGGTATGTTTGTCTTGATCAGGCGTGTTCGTCACTGTCCAATTCTTGACTTTAAGGTGGTAACTGTTTCCCAAAACACATTGCGTGGAGCGGCAAGTGGCTCGATCCTGAACGCAAAACTGCTGAATGTAAAACATTTGGTTTGACAGGGCTCGATTGACAATAATTTATAATAATTGCTTCCGTCTTTTAAATGTGTTTACGTTAAGAGTACTGACTTCGAATCATGAGGTTGTGGGTTCGCCTTGAAGGGTGCAGGCGAATCTCTCTGGGAGCGCCTTTTTATCTTTTGACTAAGAGCATCTGATTTTTAATCAGTAGGTCCAGGGCTCGATATTCAGTTCAATGCTATTTTTGTACGACAAATGAGCTTCGTCCATTACCATTATGAGAAAGAAATGTGAGAATATTGCATTAATATAATTGAGTAAAGATGGCTATATTTCTTTAATATTATAAAAGCAAAAGGGCATGTGATTTATCATCAAAACACCCTTATAATATAAATGGAACATCTGATCTTTTGATATATATAAGCAAGCAAAAGGAGGACATGATGCTAAAACAGGTACATGAGCATATTACCAGCGAGCTGCAGCAGAACGCCCGTACGGATACGATTTTCGTGGTGACAGCAATAGGATTCAATCTTATCGTGATGGGGATCAACTCGGGAGTGGCAGGAGAGGCAGCATCAACTAACGCAAATCCGTCCAATGACCTGATCCTGGTTGTTTTTATCATCATGAGCTTGTTGATCAACAGCATCGTTGTTACAGCGCTGAACTTCGGAAAAAAAAATCGGGGGAAGTTGATACGCGGTTTGCTTGATATGTATCAGGATAATGATGTTGCCAAGTACTACGACGAATCACTGATGGCGGCATATGGGAAACGCTATCTGCTCTTCACGGGAATTATTATCTGTCTGGCACTCACCGGAATCGTTGTGCCGCTCATCATACGTTACGTATAGTTGTAGACCTGTATTATTCCTATCCACAGCACAGGCGGCGCGTAATAATGCAAGTCCTATTATAACTTGTGTAGCATGTGGGTTTATAAACCCAAAATCTAAGCGGAATGAAAGGAAACGTATCCAAAAAAGCCTTTTTGGTTTGGGATAGGTTCTTTATGGCGTCCCCGTGACAGATAGGAAGGTATGGTATGCCTGGTCACAAAACTACTTGCCTGAAAGAAATCAATTCGTGTCGAGCACGGTTATATACATCGGTAAATGATTGCCCAATACACAATCTGATAAAAGGAGAGAATTTATTCTAAAAGACTTGACAGACGTTTTCTTAGATGCAACGCCGGTGATACCCCCCCTCCGGAGGGCAGGCAGGTGGACACCACCCTGCGGGTGGCAGGCAACACACGCTGTGGACCCTTTGATATACTGACTTCGAATCCCCAAAATGGGACAATTGTCAGAAGACTGAGAGTTTCCCCCTACGGAGGACACCCAGAGGGCGCAGGCAGGCGAATCGCTCCGCACTCAAGAGTGGGCTACGCGCGGGGCGCCTTTCTTGCCCTATTTTAGTTGTCTAGTCTCCATTAATTAAAATCAACTTATCGCCGATCGAATATCCAGAGAATTTGGAGTGATGAAGTTCAAGAACATATTGGGCAGGTTTTTTTGGAATATAGATTGGAACCCACTTCCTTGCCAAGACTTTATCTATAATGACCATTTGTTTATCTAACCATAGGACTGTAAGATCATAATTCATGAACATCATGTGAATAGATGTGTTTATCCTAGTTTCATTATTTTCTACTAAAACTAATCCACAATCATGTTTTAGTTTTCTCGAAAACATTAAACCAATAAGTTTACTCAAAAAAGTATCACAATACTTAACATTGACAACTGTAAATGGTGATGATGATTTTCTAATTTTTACTATTTTCAAAATATTCCTGGTAATTTGTTTGTATTAATCCTTTTCAAGTATATCATTGGGATATAGATCATATAAAGATTTCAACATGCAATGTACACGGATCCAGAGAAATTCTAAAGAAAGATTTTAGAGAAAGGAAAAATATTCTTTCACCTGATATGTGTACCTTCAGGAAACTAAAGCATGGATCGACAATCTAAATTAGAAAAGAATAAGATATCAGGGATTATTCATATTTGAGGAATTTGGCTGATATAGCAGCGTAAAGTGGGGCTGTAACACATTCTTAAGAAGGATTATCGATCATGGATTCTGTAACGGCACTAGGTAAACTTAATTATTACAAAAGAAGCCTGATTATTCGGATAAAATTGGCGAGATTTTGTTGTTTAATATAGTTTTTTAAATGAAGAAGGGAGGCATGGCTCGCATTGGTTATTGGGTAGATTATTTCCGCGATCCTTTAGACAAACATATAGATTTGGAAAACATGTAGAGATTTGTAGTCCGCATGTTTTCACGGTTTATTAGAGCTGATCTTTTTACAGGGAGTAGAAAATAAAGTAATCTTTCTTTTAATCAGAACCAGTATTTCTTCAAATTCTCAACTTCCCTACATTTGGCGATTTTTACGCTGGTAAATAAGAAGAGGTCCAACACCCATACCTTTTTCAAGATTCGAGCGGGTTTTATTTTTCAAAAACGCTCTCAGACAGCTCAATATTGTTGGCGACCATTTTATGGAGGAATTGTGGACGCAGTCCAGTTGCCTTTAGGCTGCCCTGTACTACCCCATTCTTCATACCGGTTTGATTAAATAAGAAAATGTCCTGCATCACGATCGTATCACCTTCCATACCCTGAACCTCTGAAACCTTCACGACCTTGCGTGTTCCGTCTTTTACGCGTTCCAGGTGAATGACCAGCTCAATAGAATTTGCTACTTGCTCACGGATGGCCTTCAATGGCAGTTCCATCCCAGCCATCAATACCATTGTCTCGATCCTGCGCAGAGTATCGCGCGTACCGTTAGAGTGGATAGTTGTCATGGAACCATCGTGACCTGTGTTCATCGCCTGCAGCATATCCAAAGCCTCGCCACCACGGCACTCCCCGACCACAATGCGATCAGGACGCATACGCAATGCATTGATTACTAACTGGCGGATGGTGATCTCCCCCTTGCCCTCGACGTTCGGCGGACGTTTTTCCAGTCGAATCACGTGCGCTTGGCGCAGCTGGAGCTCAGTCGTATCCTCAATGGTGATCACACGTTCCCTCTCAGGGATAAATGATGAGAGCACATTCAAGAAAGTTGTTTTTCCAGTACCAGTACCACCAGAAACTACGAGGTTTATCCTGGCTCCCACACAGCTTTCTATGAAACTTGCTAGCGCAACCGTCAGTGTGCCATTCGCGATCAAATCCTGTACAGTAAAAGGTTCGGTTGCGAACTTCCGTATGGTGAGTATCGGCCCATCCATTGAAAGCGGGGGGATGGTGGCGTTTACACGATAACCACTTGGCAAGCGCGCATCGACCATCGGGGACGTTTCATCCACCCTTCTACCGATCGGAGAAACGATACGGTCAATCACACGCATCAGGTGGTCATCATTTTCGAATTTCACCGAAGTTGGTTCAATCAATCCAAATCGTTCCACAAAGACTTTATCGTATCCATTGACCATGATCTCGGTGATTTCCGGATCTTTAAGTAAAGGTTCAATCGGACCATAGCCTATGATATCCGCAATCACCCATTCTAACATCTGAGTTCTTGTGGAATGGTTATAGAGAATATTTTCGTCTTCTAATACCTGGTTGTAACAATCCTCAATCTTTGGTCTTAAGCGATCCAAATCCATTGAAGTATTATTATTACTATTTGTAAGCAACTCCTTTTGAACAGCATTCCGGATCAAAATGAAATCATTTTCGAGTTCAGAAAATTTAGTCAGGTTTTCCTGATCGGATATGGGTGTTACTTTTTTTTTGATCGCAGGGCGGTTCGTGAACATTAGGTTCTCCTTTTGGTTCAAACACTCTGATAAGGGTATTCTACTCTTCGATCATGGGAACTTTTAGTTTTCGTCCAAAAGTAACGGCCATGCTTTCTGGTAGATTATTTGCTTCAAGGATAGCATCCACGGTGGATTGATTTTCGTTGGCGAAGAACGCTAAGCAGACTCCATCACTGATCTCTATCTCCGATATCGAATAAACACCGTCAATACCCTTCAGAACTTCCTGAAAGGCTTTAAACGCATCTTCATAATTCCCATAAGTGGCTAAAACATTAGCCTCAGCCAATTTTGTGGCGATGGCGGGAAAATTTGTTAGCCTCTTATTCACCTGAATGGCATTCAACGCGTATTTATAATAAGAAACGGCGTTTTCATAATCATTTAGTTTTCCAATCGTATCACCTAAAATCACTTGAACCTGGAACAATTTAATCAGGTTACCGCTATCATTCCATGCCAGGATTTCAGCCTGCTCAAATTTGTTGATAGCATCCAGATAAAGACCCACTGAAGAGTATTGCTTTCCAAGCGCATAGTATGCCTCAAAAAGCAACAGGCTGGCATTTCCGTTCGCATAATTTGAGTCCACAGATGATAGATTTGTTATCGCCTGTTGCCAGTTCATTTCAATAAAATTCTTAAAAGCGATTTGATAGTACTCAGCATTTTTCAGATCTAAATTCAGGGAAGTGTTTTCCGATTCAATATTTGCGGCTTTTCTCATATAAGATACAGCTTCGGCAACTGAGGTTACAGTCTGGTTTTTATCCTGCAATTTTGCTTTGGCTGTCTGGGTAAACTTCAGTTCAAGCAGGTTGCTGCTGGCTTTCTGCAGGTTTTCCCTTTCGCTGGCAAATGCTTTGTTCTGCGGGGTCATGGCGACCGCCCTGCGGTAATATTCTTCTGCATTCTTAATATCTTCGATCGAGGTGTTTTCATTTTTGAGCATACTGATGATCCTATTCAGGTAACCCCATAACAATTGCTCATTCATCAGTGGATCATTTAATTCGGGATCAAGTATCAAAGCATTTTCATAGGCGCTGATCACCTGGTCCCACTTTTCAACCTGGTAGGCTGCGTTGCCTTCCTCTATATATTTAGCGATTTGAAAGAAGGTTTCTATCGAAGCAATTTGCTGACTGACATCCCACATGCCAGGTTTCTCAGCCTCGATTTCATTTAAAATAACCAGTGCTTCATTGTTTTTGTTCTCCGTGATCAAATTAAGCGCCGTTTGGTAATTAGCCTCCAATCGTAATAGGTCATCTGTCCGCGATATCAACTCCGGAAGATTTACAAATTCCGGGTTAATCGTTCTTATCCGCTCAATGATCTCTGCCGCGGGTCGAGGTTGTCCACCTAGCAGAAGTTGCTCTGCTTGATATTCTAGTGAGGTAAGATGCGCTGTTTCATCCTCCAACTGCTTGACAGTAACATTATCATTGAAGTAATAGTACGAAAAGAAGAAGACGATCATCACAATAAGGGTACCGATGATCGCAAAAACACTCATATTGAGGACCACTTTGTTCTTCTTGTGTTTTTCCACATTTTCAGATGAGATTGCCATATTCTTTAAGGAAAAATAAATATGAAAATAATCCTTGAATTCGAGAAGTCCTGGATGCTCTGGGTACCGTTTCTCCAGTTTATCAAGCACTTCCTTGCACATAGTGAATTCTGCATGCTGATAATGCTCAAGTAATTTTGTGTAATCGGGATCACTGGATAAATCGATCGGATTTGCGATTCGACCTGTTCTTTCATTAAAATCAGGGTCACTGTCTTTAGGTTTTTTAAATTCAGGTTTTGATGAGGTCATCATTTCCACTCTTTACAACTAGATTTGTCTAATTCCATTTAAAAAACATTCATTATGATTGGAATAGCTGGCCCAAGAATCACTGCAAGCAAAGCGGGGAAGATAAAAAGGATTACGGGGATGATTATCTTGCCTGGTAGTTGATTGGCTATTTCACGCGCCCGTAACTGCCGCAGCACACGCAATTGCAACGCCTGGTTGTGAAGCACATCAGAGTAACTCATGCCTATCTTTTCCGCCTGTATGATAATAGAGATAAACTGGGAGAGATCATTTACATCGAGTCGGTTGCTCATGTTCTTTAACGCGATGGTGCGTGAAACTCCCATTTCCATCTCTTGGGTAACACGTTTGAACTCAAGTCCCAGTTCGGTATCCCATAAATTACTGATTTTTTGCATAGACTGATCGAAGGCTAAACCGGCGCTCGCACACACAGAAAGCATATCCAGCGCATCCGGCAGCCCCCGTTGGATCTCATTTTGTCTGGATTGTACACGCCCGTTAAGCCAAACAACCGGTAAAACCAAACACATACCGACGGCCAGAAACCCAATCACCACAGAGGAAGTGTTGATATTCTTGAAATCCCGATTGGCCAGAAATGCAAAAATTATTCCTGCCAAAAACACCAGGAATCGTATCGCGAAAAATTTACCGGCATGTAAATTGGCTGGGTTCCTGGCAATCGTCAGTTTGTGTTCCATATCAATAGCCATCCTTTCCGGTGTAAATCTTCCCATGAAGTAGAGGAATTTATTAAACCAACTGATGATCGTACGGCTAAATAATGAACCACTGATTTCGCGCGGGATGATTTGGCTCGCAGTGGAAATACTGGCTTCCTGAAACTCAGTAGCAACAAATTGGTCCAGTCGGATGGAAATTTTATTTGCCCTTTTCAACCAGGTGAAAATTCCGAAAATAGCCAGGCCAATACCCGGGATTGCTACAATCACTCCCAGGAGAATAAAAAAAAGATTAGTATCGATCAAATCAAAATTCATATAGATAGTCCTTTCATTAAACTTTGATCTGAATAATCCGCCTGATCCAAATGTTCCCGATAAAAACACCAAAAAAAGCCATCAGAAAAATGATCTGGGTTAACGATGAAGTTTTGACCACGTCAAAATAATCAGGGGACACCAAAAAAATTAAAAAACCTGCAATAAATGGCAGCATGGTCATGAAATATCCCACATAACGGCCATAAGAGGTAAGGGAGCGGATCTCCCCCATAAGATGCATGCGGTCGCGAATTGTGGATATGGAGGCTTCCATGACTGTGGAAAGATTACCGCCAATCTGGGAATTGATGATGATGGCTGTCACCACGATCTGTAGGTCATCGTTCTCCATTCTTTGTGTTAGATTGAAGAGGGTTGCTTCCAGAGTGATTCCTAAGCGGATTTCGCGTAATACGCGTCCAAATTCTTCAGATGCGGGATTAGGAATTTCTTTTACCGCCAGGTCGAGTGCCTGCATTAAACTATAACCTGCCTGCACCGCCCCTTTAACCATTACAAGGACATCCAATAGCTGTGTATGAAATTTTTGCTGCCGTTGGGCAATCGCCCTGTTCAGCAGAATGCGAGGAACCATGATCGCGATCACAGCCAGGAATATCCCCCCCAGGATTTTCCCGGTGATTAACCACCCCAGGAGAAATGTCAACACGGTCGCGACAATGCAAATCAGGATGAATTCTGTATCAGTGACCGCCCAATAGACGCTGGAAAGTTTTATTTGCAGTTTGTCAGACGACAGACTGCTCAAATATTCGTTGATCCAATCCCTGAATTTGCCAATATCCCATTTTGATGGGGTCAAAGAACCCCGGGCGGGAGTTTCTTGACTATCAACCAAGGAGGAAGCCACAAAACGGGTTATTCTTTCCTGCTTCTTGGATAAAGGTCCATTTTTGTATACCCAGTTGCCGATCAGGATAACTCCTATTGCGCAAAAGAGGAAGACCGTAAGAAGGATAACGGTGATCAAATCCTGATTCAAAGAACTCATTGCCTGGACTGCCTATCCCTATTTAGATGGCTTATATGAGAGCTCAGTCTTATCACTTTTTTCTTTTTCACGTTATTCACGTCTTAGAGGTTTGTATAATCTTTACAAGTTCTTTTGTGATATCATTAAACGCCTTGCTGATGGGGTGGTGAGGTTTTTTCAACAGGATAGGAACCCCCTCATTCAAGCTGCTGAGCGCCAGGTTTCCATCAGCAGGGATCATGCCGAAGATCTTCATCTTCAGGATATTCTCGATCTCTTCCTTTTTCACATCCGCCTTTCTTCCGGTCAGATTAAGGATCAACAACGTTTTATCCTTTGGGTAGGAAAGGGTGGCTGAGATTTCCATGAATTGTTTCACGTCCCGCATTGAGGCTATGTCGGGGTTGAGCACCAGCAGAATCTTGTCCGAGGAATCCATGTAAGTGACCGTGTTTTCATTTAAATTGTTTCCTCCATCAATGATGATGTTTGGAAAGACCATTTGCAAACTTTGAATCACCTTGAATAGGTCCTCTGGTTTGATTCCCTGAGCTTGAGCGATCGAGATCGGGCTTGGGAGCACGTGAACGCCGGAAGTATGCCGTACAACCACCTGTTTGATCAGGCGTTCATCCAAATTACCAGCATGAGCGATCAAGTCAGTGATCGAATTGCCAGTACGTAAATTATAGTATAGCGCTATGTGTCCGAACAGATGTTTCCCGTCAATCACCAACACATCCTCTTTTAATGTTTTATGCAGGCTGATGGCCAGGTTTGTGGAAATAGTCGTGGTTCCCACACCTCCCTTAGGGCTGAAAATCGTGAACATATTCTTGGGTTTGACATTAGTATCCATGACAGGAGTCAGTGAAGAAGGAGCCTGGTTGCGCTCCAAGAGTTCTATTACGCGCTTGATGGTGGTCACCAGGTTGTCCGATTGATATGGATACTGGATGAAATCCCGCGCACCTGAGAGAAGCACCCGATCTGAATCAACCTTCTCAGATTCAGGCAGGATAGCAACCACCGCACACATTGAGTATTTGGATGCGATCTTATCCACTAGATCAAAAGGGTGTTGTTGGAATTCAAAATCCAAAAGGATCACATCCGGTTGGATCTCAGCGATAACAGGAAAAAGATTCTCCGAAGTCATTTCTTTCTCGATCAGTTTCAGGATTTTCTCTTTTGCGAGGGTCGTACGGGTTGATTCGATGACTGATGGATTTTTTGATACCACAAGGATCGTTGTTGATTGGGTTGTAGTCTTCATATTATTAAAGCTTTCCTCTACGATTAAGGCAAAATCTCAAGTCCGTAGAATTCGATGATGTATTCTTCAGTTACAGGCGTAAGGTCAAATTGAACTGTCGAGGTGGGTGCTCTCAAAACGATATCAAATATCGCATTGGTGTCCTTCAAATGTTTCAAAATCAGCGCGTCCTGAGGGTTCAATGCCAGTAAGTAAGCCTTGATTCTGGTTTTAAGTTTAGAAGCAGCCTGGTTATTTTGGTCCTGCAGGAGATCGGTGTCGGCGGTATCCTGCTCGATTACTTCCAAGACCAGGGCTGTCATGCCTACTTTTTGTAAAGAATC
>JAUSPC010000028.1 GCA_030655835.1 Pelolinea sp. | reverse complement strand
AACGGAGAGTAGTTAGAGTATTATCTAAATATTGAAAGGATCTGTGACTGAATTTACAGAAAGATTGATACATAATCCAAGTACAAAGGTTTTTGCAGGAATCGCTGCAGTTGCGCTATTACTAACCTCCACTGGAGCAGTTTTTGCCGCAAGCGGTGATAATTTTGAACAGGCACAGGGACAAGGTCGGGGTGTTGGGTCCGATCAGGATGGTCTGTTGGATGATTATATGACAGCCGGAATGGCAGAATTTTTCAGTTTGACTGTCGAGGAAATTGAACTCCGCTATGAAGCGGAAGAGTCCTTCATCACTATCGCCCTTTCACAGGGATTTGCGATTGAAGACGTCGATGGATTGATGGATGAAGTCCGTTCAGCCGCTGTTGAAATTGCAGCTGCCGATGGTGTTTTCCTTGGCAGACAGGAAGCCAACCAAATGGTCAGCCAATTAGGCACCAAAGGACAGGGCGGCAGGATCGCTGGAGGAGAAGAAGCTCCTCGATTAAACATGACTGAAGGCGAATGCGACGAAGAAACATGTGATTGCGACGGTGAACCTCTCTATGAGAACGCTGCTGGTGAATCCATGATGCGCCGCGGTAACCGATAATAATATCACCCCTTATTAAAGATAAAATCGGAAGGCAATTGCCTTCCGATTTTTTGTATATCGGACTGCTATTTAATCTTTTTCTTATCTCGAGCGGTAATAATATATTTGACTGCTTCCGCAGCAATTGATGGTACCAGGAACAATGGACCGTATTAGGGTCCAGCGCCGATGCGAACGTACCATCTGTTACAAGGTTCAGCCATTATTACAAGAGATCAAGGTCGGGCGTGAAATTTTACGGGATAGGGACGATAAGCGTTATCGTATTTAAGCCGTATTTGACAAGTAGATTATATAAAATAAAACAACTATAATTTTTCTTCTAATGAAAATTTCGCCCTATGTTTAACGTCTTTCTTTATTTTAGATAATTTCAATATTCTATCAGGAGGAAAAGTGGAACAAGACAGTCTTATCCAAACCACCCGGCTTTATTTAAATACGTTATGCCGCACAATACCCACAAGGCGCCTTGGTACACAGGGCAACCGCGACGCAACCACTTTCTTCAAAGAAAGAATCGATAAATTTGGCTTCCATACTGAAGCACAACCATTCGACTGTATTGATATACGGCAGGGTGAAATTCAATTAATGGTAGACAACCAATCTTTTGAAGTATTCATCAGTCCATTCACTTTAGGGTGCGACGTTTCTGCTGAACTTGTAAGTGCAGGCTCCCTGCTGGAACTGGAAAATCTGAAAGCAAAAGGCAAGATCCTTCTTCTACACGGAGAGATCGCAAAAGAACAGCTGATGCCAAAAGGATTTGTGTTTTACAACCCGGAAGAACACCAGTATGTATATCGCTTATTAGAAGAAAAGAAACCCGCCGCGATCATCACCGCCACTTCCAAAAACCCGGAGGCAGTAGGCGCAATCTATCCTTTCCCGATGATCGAAGACGGGGATTTCGACATTCCAACCGCGTATATTAAAGAAACTGAAGGGGAAAAGCTGCTTGCAGATACAGGAAAAGAAGTTTCCCTGAAGATGGAATCTGAGCGCATCCCTTCAAATGGTGAGAATATTACCGCGCAAAAAGGCGGAGTCAAAAAGAAGATTGTTTTGTGCGCGCACATTGACACAAAAGAGCGCACACCGGGCGCTCTGGACAACGCCAGCGGGGTGATCATCCTGCTGCTCCTGGCAGAACTGCTGGCAGATTATTATGGAGAACTGGGAGTTGAGCTTGTCGCTTTGAATGGTGAAGAATATTACAACACACCCGGACAGGTGGAATATCTCAAACGTTACAACGGTGATTTCAATTCCATTGTGATGGCGATCAATATGGATGATATCGGGTACTTTAAAGGGCGCACTTCGTATTCATTTTATGGAGTACCAGATAAGATTACCAAGAAAGTACGGGAAGTGTACGCCGATAAAAAAGATTTCTTTGAAGGCCCGCCGTGGTACCAGAGCGACCACGGCATTTTTATGGCGAACGGTGTTCCCGCAATGGCGATCACCGAAGAAAGTGTGGTTGAGCTAATGGCGGAGATCACACACAGAGAAGGACACACCAGAGATCATCGACCCGAGAATGCTGGTCGAGAACGCAAAAGCGCTCGCGGAGATCATTGACAAATTTAATAGAAAATTATCAACAGATCATCACAATTAGTTTCTCAGATGTAGTTATTTCTATCCAGCCACGGGCTGAGATCCCATCCATCAAGCAGTCGGCGCAGCTCTATCCGCGAGGAGAGGCTGAATTTTCGCAGAATGTGGCGTACGTGTGTCTTGATCGTCTCAGGCGAGAGCACCAGCTGCGCGGCGATCTGGCGGTTGGTCAACCCGGCGCACACGTAAGCAGCCACTTGCTTCTCACGAGGAGAGAGCGATTCCCAACCACTGTGCGCGCGGTCCATCTGGCGGCGGGTCTTGACCGCCTGATCCAACAGGATAAGGATCATCTCATCCGGCGGGTGTCCTTCGCGGGCAGACAAATCCTGCACCGAACCCAGCAGATCATCATCCAGCGCAGCAGATATGCGGTACCTATTCGCATATCTTACCGAATCCTGCAGCTGTTTCCAGAGAGTCATACGGTCATTATATAGAATTTATGTTCTATTGTCAAGATGATTAGAACAAACGAGTTTGATGGTGTGATAATAAATTGAAGGGGTTGAGGGAAATGCCGATAGAAATTATTTTACATTTTCCACGTTCACAATATGCGGAAAAAATTGACGCAGGGTACCTTCCACCCAACCTTTTAATGTGGATGGCTGCAGCGGACATTTTTCACAGGCGCCGCCCATTCTCACTTTCAATGTATCTCCTTCCAGAGACACAAATTCCACTCTACCGCCGTGGAACTGCGCTATGTACGCATCCAGCTGGTCAATCAATCCGCGAACACTTTCTTCGGTTGTGTGGTCATGGGTATGCTTATTATTCTCTAAGTTCATTCTCTTCACCAGTATATTGATATTATTTTACCTGACGTTGATCGCGTGTTTCACGATTGATCTGTTTAAGGAAATCAGGGGCATTCAGCTTACGTTCGACGACATTTGAAAGATAGCTGTTCATTAGAGCGGTCATCTCTTCCTGCACTTCAAATGGGACAGATGCCCGAGCAAGCTCAGCATACGCGCTGCGCTGAAAATGGCGCATATACCGCAGGGTGTTCATCGAAACTTTACGAACGCGGGTATGAAGCCCGCCGCAGGCAGGGCACAGCACACCGCCCTGTTCACGGGAAAAATATTGATCCTGCGCGGTGATCTCTTTTCCGCAGTCCACGCAGTTGGTCAGGTCCGGTCTAAACCCTGTTTGGTCTAAAATTCGCAGCTCAAAAAATCGCAGCGCATTGAAAGCGTCCGGATGATCATTAATGCGTTTTAGCGTGTCAGTAATCAGGCGAAATATTTCCCGATCCGGTTCCTCTTCGATCGTAAATCGATCAGTCAGCTCCATCACATAAGCCGCCTGTGCTGTTTTTGAAAGGGAATCTCTGATAGCAGGATTATTGAAAATTGCATCCGCCTGCGTGATGATCCAGAATGTCTTTCCGCGCGCCAAAACCACCTTTGAATGCATGAATGGTTCCAGATAAGCGGCTTTTCTGGAATGGATCTTCCTGACCCCCTTAGCAAGCGATCTGATCTTCCCGCTCTCAAGCGAGAACAGGTTGACAAGACGGTCAGCTTCCCCAAACTCTTTATGAGAAATGATGACCGCTTCGACCGTCTGCAAACGTTCAGAGGGCTTCATATGAGTACTTGCGAGGTTTATTCAAGGCTGACAGCGCCAAAAGCACCCGGCAGCAGGTCAGATAGCTTCTTCTCCGCAATGATCTTTCCGTTTTCATTGGCAACAATGACCAGCATTTCAGGACTGAACTCTACCATCACCTGTCGGCAGGAACCACAGGGCATACCGCCGTCTTTGGTAACTACCGCGATCGCCTGGAATTTGGTTTCTCCATTTGACACTGCTTTGAAGATGGCCGTACGTTCCGCGCAAATTGTCACGGGGAAAGCCGCGTTCTCAATGTTGACGCCATCATAGATTCGGTCAGAATCGGTGAGCACTGCTGCACCCACTTGATAATGTGAATATGGTGTATATGCCCACTTGCGAACTTCGCTGGCAATTTTCACCAGGTCGATCTTTTGTTCCTGATCCAGTTTTTTCATTTCTGCTCACCTTCCTTTTTTATACTTAATTCCTTTGCAGGGACGCCCACCACAGTCGTTCCGTCCGGTACATCATGTGTAACCACCGCACCCGCGCCTGTTTTGGCACCTTTTCCTATTTTTACAGGGGCAACAAGCATTGTGTCGCTGCCAATAAACGCATCTTCACCAATCTCAGTTGTAAATTTGCCTTCGCCATCAAAATTACAGGTGATCGTGCCAGCACCAATGTTGACATTCTTTCCGACATGCGCATCGCCGATGTAAGAGAAATGTCCCATCTTGACACCCGGCGCCAGGTAGGAATTCTTGATCTCACCAAAATTTCCCATGTGGACATGATCATCCAGATGAGCTCCGCGCCTAAGATGCCCAAAGGGGCCCATATCCACATCATTTTCTAATTTTGCGCTCTCCAACACAGCATAGATCAGCTTACAGCGATCACCAACTGTCGTATTTTCTAACATCACAGACGGACCTAATTGGCAGCCCGAACCCACAGAGGTTGCGCCGCGTAGATAGACCTCAGGATAAAGCACGGTGTCTTTGCCCAGAGTGACCGTATCGTCTATAAACACTTTATCAGGGTCAATCATGGTCACGCCTTCCAGCATCCATTTACGGTTGATGCGCTGCTGGATGACCTTGGTCGCTTCTGCTAAATGTACACGGTTATTAATGCCAATCGATTCCTGATGATCCTCGATCTCGATCGAACCAACTGGCTGCCCGCTATTGGCCGCAATCTCGACCAGATCCGTGAGATAGTATTCGCCTACCTCCGATTTTTCTACCTGATCCAGCGCGCCCCACAACCACTCTGCATCGAAACAATACGGGTTGGAATTGAATTCAGTGATCTTTTTCTGCTCCGGTGAGGCTGCTTTTTCTTCCACAATACCAATGATGCGCCCTGTACTATCCCTGAGGATGCGACCAAATCCACGTGATTCGTCAGATACTACCGTTGAAAGAGTAAGCTTGCTGTTGTTTTCCTGATGGGTCTTTACAAGCAGAGCATATGTTTCGGCAGTAATGAGGGGAAAATCTGAATTTGCCACCAGGACAATATCCGACTTGCCCCGCAAAACCTCGCGCGCGCATTGGACCGCATGGGCGGTACCCAACTGCGGTTCCTGAAGGACATAGCAGGCTTTATCGCCAAGCGTTTCCATGACAAGTTCGGCACAATTTCCTACAACTACCAGGGGCGGATCTTCGCAAATGTCGCGCACCGCGTCGAAAATATACTCTACCATCGGTTTGCCAAGCAGCGGGTGAAGCACCTTGGGGAGATCGGAGTTCATGCGTGTGCCCATGCCCGCGGCGAGAATGACTACAGCTACCTTGGGTTTCTTAGTGTTCATCGTTTTTCAAATGCCCTTTCTTCGGTTTTCAGAAAAGATAGTATGGTATTTATTCAATGTTAAGGATTAGAAATTATAAACGATGATTATTACCATAAACTAGTCATTAATTGTTTTTCACAGAAAGTCAGAGAACGGATGCAAGCGTAAGAAGATATACGGTAGCAGCAAGTATAAGGGATTTTTGTAAAAATAACCCGGTGTATACTCAAACTAGCGAATTTTTCAATCAATAATTGAGGAGGACACTTGAAACTGTATACAATTGGTTTTGAAGGTAAATTTGCGCAGGAGTTTTTTGAATTGATCAAGAATAATCAGATTGACTGCCTGGTAGATATCCGCATCCTCCCAACCAGCGATGACGCGGGGTTTGCCAGCCAGCGGGACCTGCCCTATCTGTTGAAAGAAGTTGCGGGCTGCGATTATAAATACATGATCGAGCTGGCGCCAACCCTCAACCTGCTCGACGACGTCCACCGCGACCATGACCACGATAAGTACGCACGCGGGTTCCATCAGCTGATGGAAGAGCGCAAGATCCCACACTCGCTGGACAGAAAATTCTTTGAGAAACAGACCTGCTGCCTGCTGTGCTTTGAAGCGACGGCAGAATTCTGCCATCGGCGCTTGGTTGTGGAACGTGTTCAGAAGTATTGGGAAGATGTTGAAGTGATCCATCTCTGACGCAGGGTTAATAACAAGGCTGGGGCGCTCGGAGTCGAACCCCAATCTGAAATACCCCAAAGCATAGAGTTAGAGTCTCGAAGTTAAATATTGAATAATACTAGCCAGAATCTAAGAAATGAATAAATGAGCGAAAACGAAAAAATGGGGTTTGATGAAATCGAAAAAGTGATAAAAAAGATAGAATCGCGTATTGAGACATTGAGGTTATCCAGGGGAATTCCAAGCAACGGACCGTTCGGGTTCATTAGAAGAGCACCGTTGTATTTTTCTTCTTCAGAAATAAAGATGTTGAGAGAACAAGAGCTAACAAAAGGACAAGAAAAAACATTGAAAAAGCTGGAAAAAAAGATGAGAAGGTATTCTTGAATAATGATTGCTCGGGTAGTTGCATAATCATATAAGGAGCGTTGGTGAAGGGGTACTTATAAATTATGAAGTGGTAATAAATGTCAAGTGACATCAGAAAACAAAAGGCTGGGGCGCTCGGGGTCGAACCAAGATCCACGGCTTCAAAGGCCGGTGTGCTGCCATTGCACCACGCCCCAGTAGCTGCCAGATCGGCAACAAGAATAAATTTTATCATAAATTATATTCCATCAAATAAAAAATAAATTTGAAGCTGAATTCAAGGAATAATTATGTAACATTCCATTAAATTATAAAAATCGCTCTGCTAAAAAGTATTGAGCAAAACGATTTTTGAATTTATTTTCTGTGAAAATATTATTAGGTTAGAATTTTTAAATTGACCCTCTGAGTCGTGGATCCAACACATCGCGGACAGCATCGCCGATCAAGTTCCAGGCTAATACAAACAACATCAGCGCCATACCAGGGAAAACCACCATAAACCAGTATTCTGATAAAGTGGAAATCCAATCACGTGCAAAGCTGATGATCTGACCCCAGTCGGCATAACCAACTTCTGCGCCAACACCCAGGAAAGATAATGCTGCAAAACTTAAGACCAATCCTCCAATATCCATGGATGCGATGACCAATGTGGGAAAGATCGCATTTGGAATAATATGGCGAAATAAAATTGTAGGGTCTTTGACTCCAATCACGCGAGCCGCTAATACATAATCACGTTCTTTTACAGCCAGGATATCTCCACGAATCAACCTAGCATATCCCATCCATCCAAAAACAGTCAAAGCAATAATGGCAGGTACATTCGATCGTCCAATACGCGGGATCAGTACAGCTGCCAAGATCAAGGCTGCCAGGAGGAACGGAAGTGTCATAAATATATCCACAATACGCATGATAACATTATCTACTTGACCGCCATAATATGCAGCTATTGAGCCAACAATCACTCCAATAGATAATGTAAGCAATACGATGATCAGACCAGAGCTAAATGCTGTGCGGGTTCCCCAGACTATCCCATAGAAAATATCATATCCTCCGGAAGTCGTTCCCATCAAGTGCACCCATTCATCTTTATGAAAAACAATTTTATACCAGCCAGGTACACTTTCTGGTGTTTGCTTTACCCAATCGGACATCATCGGTTTGGGTATGGAACTAAATCCATCACGGGGAATTTGATACGGGTCGCGAGTACCTCCCCGAGAAGGAATAATAAACGGTGCAAATACTGCTACCAGTACAAACAGGAAAAGCAAGATCATACCAACAATAGATGCAGGGGTATTGAACAATCCGCGAATAACACGATAAAATTCTGGCCCTATAAAACGTTCGAGCTTACCCATTTTACGGGTCGCTACAACATCCGCATATAATGTTTCAAGTTTTTCCTTACTTTCATCGGATAAATTCTTTTGGGTCGCACTAATGGTTCCTGTTACTTTTTTCATTTAAACCTCATGCTAACATTAAGAGAGTTGAACTCTTGGGTCGATCACACCATAAAGGACATCTACAATAAGGTTGGCTGCGATCAGGATAAAACCATTAAATAATGCAAATCCCATGACTGTGACTACGTCCAATTGAGTGGCTGCACTGGCTGCTGCTGATCCAATTCCTGGATAATTGAAAATGGTCTCTGTGATCACAACACCTCCAAGCAAACCCACTACTGTGAATCCAGCCATTGTTGTCACCGGTATCATGGCGTTTGGAAGTGCATGCTTTCTTACTACTTGGTTCTCACTGAGACCCTTTTCTCTGGCAGTTAAAATATAATCCTGCCCCAAAGCTTCAAGCATGGATGAGCGTGTTACCCGGACAAAAGTTGCCCAGCTGATGTAAGACAGCACTAAAACAGGCAGTACCAGGTGACGAATGGTATCCAATAGGATATCCCATCGCCCAGCCTTAATTGCATCTATGGTCATGAAACCAGTTGGGGTAGCAAATTGTTTAGACACAATTTCTTCGAGCACCCACTGGGAATACCGTCCAGTGGGAAACCAATTCAATTTAGCATAAAAGATCATGATTAATAATAAGCCAAATACAAACACGGGGAAAGAAGCAGCAATAATGCTCAACACACGTATCAATTGGTCAATAAATTTATTGTGATTCACAGCCGCAGCCACCCCCAACCAGATACCCACTGCAATAATAGGCAGCACGCTTAGCAATGCCAATTCCAAGGTCGCCGGGAAGCGGTGCTTGATCATATCCATTACGGGTTCCGAACCTGTTCGAGAGTAACCAAAATCACCCCGTAAAATACCGCCGTGAATTTCTCCGGTTATGGGATCGGCTTTTCCCACCATCCAATTCCAATATTGCACATAGACCGGATCATTTAAATTATAATGTTTGATAATAATTTCAAGCTGTCTTTCATTTTTGGGGATATCACGAATGTATAAAGATGCACGTTCAGCCGGTGTCAGAAACTGTAACATGCCAAAAATGAGAATTGTCACACCGAATAATAACAGAGGTACAAGTAATAATCGTCTAATAATATATGTTGTCATGATTATCCTACCAAAATTTTCCGCAACTAAGGTGGATTTGGTTTTAATAATCTACCAAATCCACCTTTTTTTCTAAATTAGAGAAGGTTTAAACCCTCTCGATCGAATAAATTTTTATTCGCACACCATCATGGTTGCTAGCTTGAATTCCTCTGCGCATTTTTCGAGATCGTATGTGTAATGCGGCGCATTGGGATCGAAGCCTGGCATACCGGGTAATTCGGTGCTAACAGCCTGAACAGCTTCACCGCTCAGAACATCAGCAATATAGGTATCCCAGTCAAAGCAGTAGTTGAAGGCTTTGCGGACATGTTCGTTAGCGAAGAAATCGGTAGGAATACCATTTCCATCACCATTGCCACTTCCAATGAAGACGTTACCGCCATCTTCTGGGTTGGCAATTAACTCGTTGATGAATACATCGGTGCGGCTTAAGCCAGAGTGGCCATTGAACAGGCGGAATGGACCAGTTCCATCACCAACGGTTGTGGGAGATCCAATGCCTACCAGATATTCCTGGAAAACATCCAATGTTGATTGTAGATGTTTATCTGCCGCAGCATCCCATTGGTAGTATTCACCAACGAATGCATCAACCTGAGTTTGATATTGCTTATCAACTCCAATGAAGTCTCCATCGCCTGCCTTGAAGGTAGCGAAGCGGGTGCCCCATTCATCAATACCAGAAACAACAACACGTTCTAGCGCTGCGGGACCAACAGGTCCACCTTCCCATGCGGGACCGGTTTCTTCATTGCGCCAGTAATTTTCGTTGCGTACCAGTGTGATAGTCTGAGTTGCATGATCCCAGCTCTCGAGTGCAAATGGGCCAGTACCGTTCATGATCTCAGAGAAAACATGTGATTCGGACGATGGAGCATAAAAATTCTGCCATGTATCGCAGGAACCATCCCAGCCACCATTTTCAATCACCCAATCTTGATCCATAACAGAACCCCAAGCACCTGCTAAAATCGGCATTAACGGCCATGGGCGAGGCAGGGTCATTGTGACAGTGCCAGCGGCATCATCAGCAACGATCACTGCTTTCACTTGTTCGCATACTGCTGCCAAGGCTGCGGGATCCGCTTCCAACATCGCTTCGGGGGTGTCACGTACCTGGTCATCCACCAAATAATAAGGATCAGTAACTCCATCAAAGAATGCTTCCCAGATCATCCACTGTGGGGAGACCCACTCAAAACCTTGAAGCAACCCACGTTGTAATGAGTAAGCAACATCTGACGGGGTCAGATCATTGCCATTCTGGAATGTGACGCCATCTCGGACTTTGAATGTGTAAACGGTACCATCATCTGAAATGGTTGGCATTTCTGCTGCTAATGCAGGCACAAATGTGGATGGTTTCTCACGGTCGTATTGGATCAATCCTTCATAGACATTATCAATGATCTCGCCGCCAGCTGTTTCGTAGGCTAAAGCAGGATCAAGTGTCTCGGGTTCACCAATCGTCAACTCGGTCATTGTTGTTGGGTTCTTTGCCGCTGCTGTCTTTGATAATGGATAGAAGTAGAAACCAGACGCGATCGGGTTGTAATAATATCCCTCAACCGATGTCTGTTCATAATGTCGACCAGAAGGCAGAGCACCCAAGATATATGGAGCATAATCGTAGATCATCTGATCCAGTTTGGCATAGATGACGCCACGCTTGTCAAAATCAGATTCAGCAACACCGGCATCAACCAACGCCTTAAATTCAGCCACTTTTTCTTCTGGCATATTCAGATATGAGCCAAAGGTACCATATAAGTAGGTCGGGTACCAGTTGTGGGGATCATGATAATCTTCCTGCCAACCAGTGGTATGGATTGGGTACAAATTCGCACGCTGATAGCGCAGATGGGTTGCCCACGGAATTCCGGTTACGCTAATTTCAAAAATCTCGTTGACTTCATTAACCGATGATGCCAATAACTCTGCGACAGATCGGCGGGTATCGTTGCCAAGGTTGTAGCCCAAGCCAAATTTGAACCCGGTATCCCAAACGGATACTTCTTTGCACGTTTTTTCTTCAGCTGGTGCTGCTGTAGTCGCTTCCTCAGTAGCTGCAGGTGCTTTTGGACCGCAGGCGGCTAAAAGCACACCGAAAACAAGCAGTAAGCCAAAGATTTTAGTAAACTTTTTATTCATCGTTCTCCTCCGTAATTAAATTTGTTATTTCTATTCAATAAGTAGAACCATTAAAGTGTATTTGAAAATTCACCTCCTTTATTTGTATTTAGTTAATAAATCATACCATAATTACTTATGACAATTCCTACGTAGTAACTTACACTTATTTCGCAAAATGGCAAGCCACAAAATGTCCTGATTTGACTTCTCTCCATTTTGGCTGCACTTTAGCGCAGATATCTTGCGCGATAGAACATCTGGTTCTGAATCTGCAGCCAGATGGCGGATCTGCTGGAGACGGGACATCGCCTTCAAGAATAATTCTCCGTCTTTTTTCTTCTACAACTGGATCCGGGATTGGAACAGCAGAAATAAGTGCTTGTGTATATGGGTGCAGCGGATATGCAAAAAGATCTTTATTGATCGCTAATTCAACAATCACACCTAAATACATGACTGCTACTCGATCACTAATGTGTTTTACCATTGAGAGATCGTGGGCAATAAAGAGATAGGTGAGATTGAATTTACTCTGCAATTCTTCCAAAAGGTTAATCACCTGTGCCTGCACTGATACATCCAGCGCCGAAATAGGTTCATCACAGATGATCAATTTTGGTTCCAAAGCTAAAGCGCGAGCAACACCAATGCGCTGCCGCTGACCGCCTGAAAATTCATGCGGATACCGGTCAATAAACGCAGGGTTGAGTAAAACTAATTGAAGTAGATCTTTAACTTTTTCCCTGATCTCTTCAGGTTTTACGATCGAAAATACTTTCAACGGTTCACCCACAATCTGCGCGATCGTCATACGCGGATTTAAGCTCGCATAAGGATCTTGAAAGATCATTTGAATATCTTTACGAGCCAACCTGAGGTCTTCCTTTTTCATGGTTGTAAGATCATTGCCCTCAAAATAAACATGTCCAGCAGTGGGTTCATAAAGTTGAAGAATTGACCGGCCTGTCGTTGTCTTTCCACATCCTGACTCACCGACCAAACCCAGTGTCTCGCCATAATACACATCAAAGCTGACCCCATCAACCGCTCTGACATGCCCAACTGTCTTCTGGAAAACACCTCTTTTGATCGGGAAATGCATTACAAGGTCTTCAACCCGCAGACAAATATCGCTTGTATTTTTCTTATTCATTTTCTTTCCTTCCCGGTTTCCACGTCCACCCAGCAAGCGACCGATCTTTTATTGTCAAATCTTTCTAATGGGGGATTTTCATTCAGGCATTTATCAATTGCAAATTGACAACGCGGTGCAAATGGGCATAGGTTTGTTTCTTTATACATCACAGGAGGGATACCTTCAATTGTATTCAGTTTTTCTTTTTCCTTCATATCCAAGCGCGGAAGACTATTCAAGAGTCCAATCGTATACGGGTGTAAAGGTTTTTTATAAAGATCCTTAACATAGGCCTCTTCGATAATATACCCCGCATACATGACAATGACCCTTTGAGCTAAGTTGGCGATAATTCCCAGATCATGCGTGATCCAAATAATTGACATATCAAAGTCATCGCGCAATTTTCTTACCATATCAATGATCTGAGCCTGGATGGTCACATCCAAAGCCGTCGTTGGTTCATCTGCTATCAATATTTCAGGAGAACACATTAAAGCCATTGCGATCATAGCTCTCTGGCGCATTCCACCCGAGTATTGATGCGGGTAATCTTCTGCACACCCTTTTGGGTTCGAAATTCCAACCTCTGCGAACATTTCAAACATCCGTTCTTCTGCTTCTTTTTCACTTACGTCGTTATGCAAAAGATAGGGTTCCATGACCTGTTTGCCAACTTTAAGTACCGGGTTGAAATACGTCATGGGATCTTGGAAGACCATACTTATCTTCGCCCCTCTAATCTTTCGCAATTCATCTTCGGATGTACTTAAAAGATCAATATCATTGAAATTTGCCGAACCCGAAAGAATTTTTCCTGGAGGTTGAGGGATTAGTCTTAACAACGAGAGCATGGATACACTTTTTCCACACCCACTTTCGCCCACAATTCCTAGCGTTTCACCTGCTTCTAGATCAAACGAGATCCCGTTTACCGCATGAACAACACCTTCTCTTGTATAAAAATGTGTTCGCAAATCATTTACTGATAATAATTTATCCATACATCCGATTCCTTAATCTTTTTTTTGTGGATACCTTTCTTTATAAGAATAATTATTTATGATCCTTATCCCAAAACAAGCATTCGAAATAATTTCAATCTATTATGTATGAATCTTTCACTATTTCAATCATGCTCGTCTAACCATTTCTTGAATTTTAATAATATAAAAAAAGCTTTTCCATAAGTTCTGGTAAGCACCAAAATATTTTACAATGTAAACAAAGCACTGTCAATATGGACAAGTATCTTGTTTCTTTATTGAAGATGTTCATTCAGCTATTTCACGGAATTTATCAATGCATAAATGCTCAATATCCTGATGGATATTGCTTTTTTGTAGGTCGATTTTCCCAATGGTTACACACACTCTTTTGCTTTGTAGAAAAGGATAAGTATAAAGATACACGAGAATAAAAGTCGGCTCATTGTTTAGCATTTTCTGCTCAATCTAAATCGCTAAAATTTTCAAATCCTTCAATCCCTTTTTTAACCAAGTGTATTTTAGATTGATGGTAGATGGTTATAAATGGAAGGCGCTGGTTGAGCAGCTGTATATTTTGCTGATCGGCTTGAAGAGCGGCTCCATGATCCAATCCGGACTGCTGGGAAGCTACACAGGCAGCGTCGTAAGTCCCATCTGAAAACCCGTAATAATTCGCACCGCCAGTTTTCTCTCCCAGCCAATAGTTCGCATCCTTTGGTATCTCACCGGTCATAAACCATTCACAATTAAAGCGATCATCTGTTTGCCAGGAAAGCAGCGCAAGGTCAAACTGCCGTCCAAAGATACGCCCATCCGGACCAGGTTGATACAATTCACTGGCGGGTAACTGGGTTACATTTACCTTGATGCCGCAATTTGCAAGCCCAGTGGATATTTCCCGGGCAATATCAGCCCTTAAAGATGACTCAGACAAAAGCAGTTCCACTTCAAAAACAGTCCCGGGCGGTACATTGGCCACGTTGGCTGCTGTCATCGGGGTGTCAGGATTTAGGTCATGGTCACGCCAACCCACTTGTTCCAATAACGAAATTCCACCTGCTGGATCGTGCGCATACATGGTCATATTGAGACCACTTAGCAGGAAATTGTCTGATGCAAAAAGCGCATTATTAATGTCTGCAATCCCGCCAAGCAATTCATTATTGATCGCATCACGGTCAATGCAGTATGCCAACGCCTGGCGCACCCGTTCATCCCCGAAAATGTCCGGACGATCCACTCCGTAGGGATAATAATAGTCATCATAGGAAGCGGGAGTAATACCGATTGCCAGCATCTCGACATGGGACGAACCTTCTTTTTGAATAATGAATTCTGGATCAGGTTCGGTATTTGATAGATAGATCATATCCTGAAGATCAAGCGCTGTGGAGGAAACTATATCGCATTCAGATCCAACGGATAGCCGAATGGTTTCCGGATTGGCATTTTGAAGGAATTTAAAATTGATGAAATCGGTTTTTGGAAGGCCCTCATCAGTACGGAAATAATAGGGGTTCTTTCGCAGGCGAATATAAGCGCCCGGCTGCCACTCCTCAACCACATATGCCCCCCACCCCAACGGATTACGATTCACCTCTTCAGCTTCCAATAACTCATCCACGCTGTACTTTCCCCACACATGTTCAGGCATCGGTGCCCAGAAATAGGATTCAAACGTATCCGTCACCAATCCGGGTTTTCCCACCCATTCGATGGTCGTATCATCCACTGTTGTGTAACTGCCTGTCTGATCAATCACCCTTTTACTGATCGGTGCGGCAGGATCGGAAGCAACCTGAAACGCATATACAGAATCAGGCGCGGATATGAGCTGTCCATCAGACCATTTCAATCCGTCCAACAGCTCATAAGTGGCGGTTATTTGATTGACCTGCAGTTCAGTGACCCCATCCCAGGCAATTGCGCAGGATGGGCTGGTGCAGCCGCTGGGGAAGACGCGCGTCCCTGCCTGCAGAGATACCAGGTCCCCAAAGGTATCAACCACTTCGTCTCCGGCAAAGACGGAAACGGGGGTTAGGAACGCAGAGCCATCGGTAAGAGAAGGCATCCTTTTGAGAATGATAGGTTCTACCTGTCCATCATTCAAGATGTCGATCGGCCCATCGTAAACAGCCTGAAGAACTTCCTGAGCGGCCTGCGA